>JAAOZY010000077.1 GCA_012274205.1 Betaproteobacteria bacterium | reverse complement strand
TCGAAAGCGAGTTTCCCGGCGAGCTTGTCGATGATCATTTTGCAGATCGCCAGTCCGAGGCCGGTCCCCCCCCGGTGCCGCGTGGTCGTGCTGTCCGCCTGCGCAAAACGGTCGAACACCCGCGGCTTGAATTCATCCGGAATGCCCGGTCCCGGGTCAACCACGCTGACGCGCACCGCTGCGCTGGTTTGCTCAAGGCGCACTTCGACGCGCGCGCCGCGCGGCGAGTACTTTGCCGCGTTTGACAGCAGATTGGCCATCACCTGCATCAGCCGGTCGAAGTTTGCTTCGACCCACGCGGGCCCCTGGCGCTGGGTCAGCGCCAGGCTGACCCCATATTGGTCGGCGTAGCCCTGGTTGGCCTGAATCGCGGTTTCGAGTAGTGCGCCGAGTTCCACCGGCTCGAGCTGGATGTGCAAGGTGTCGGAGTCGAGTTTCTCCACGTCCAGGATGTCGTTGATCAGGCGCACCAGCCGCTGCGAATTGTCCCTGGCCACGCGCACCAGCGTCTGCACGTCCTCGCGCAAGCCCTGCATCCTGACGAGCAGGCCGAGCGAGCCGACGATGGAGGATAGCGGGGTGCGCAGTTCGTGGCTGACCACCGAGATGAATTCGTTCTTCATGCGCTCGATTTCCTTGCGCGAGGAAATGTCGGCATTGGTTCCCGTCATGCGCAATGCGCGGCCAAAGACATCGCGGCTCACCACCTGACCGTGGCTCAATATCCATTTCCACTGGTTGTCGCGCGTCCTGACGCGGTACTCGACATGGTATTCGGGGCTGGTGCCTTTCAGCGCGGCAGCGATCGCAGTTCTGCCGCGTTCGATGTCGTCCGGGTGTACGAGCGCAGTCAGCGAGGCATATTCAGCATAGGTCTCGCGCGGCTTGTCGCCGAGCAATTCAGCCCAGCCTTCGCTGAGATAGACGCGGCCGCTCGGAACGTCGGCGTCCCAGATCGCCAGCCGCGAGCCCTGCAGCGCCAGATCGAGGCGTTCGTTGACGCGCGAAATTTCCTCCTGCTGGCGCACGCGCGCACTGATGTCGGCATGGGTGCCGATCATGCGCAGCGGCGCGCCAGCGGCATCGCGGCTGACGACGATGCCGCGCGCGAGTATCCATTTCCAGCTGCCGTCCTTGCACTGCATGCGATATTCGGTGGAGTAGGTCGGGCTCCTGCTCTGTAAATAGGCGTCGAGGTCCGCCATCACACGCGCGTGGTCCTGCGGGTGGAGCCGGCTCTCCCATTCTTCGCGGCTGTTTTCGAATTCGTCCTCGGCAAATCCCAGCATCTCCTTGTAGCGCTTCGAATAGATAACTTCGCCGGTCTGCATGTTGCGGTCCCAGACTCCGTCGCCGGCGCCCTCGAGCGCGAATTTCCAGCGCTCCTCGCTTGCGCGCAGGGCTTCCTCCGCGGCTTTGCGCTCGGTGATATCGATGATCATCGCGAAAAACCCGACGCAGCGGCCGGCGCTGTCGAAATCCGGGACAAAAGTCCCGGCCAGGTAATGCTCGCGCCCGTCGATGCCCTGCCGCGCCCGCTCGTATTCGACCCGCTCACCCTGTAGTGCCCGTTCGATCTCGGACAGGATCGACGCATAGGCAGCGGTACCGATGACCTCGGCGAGGTGGTGGTCATCGATGCGCTCTCCCGGCAGATCCAGCCACTCCTCGATGGCATAGTTGTGGAAGCGCATGCGATGGGCAGTGTCGACATAGCAGATCATCGCCGGCACGGAGCCCGTGACCAGACGATACTGCTTTTCCCGTTCGCGCAGGTGCGCCTCCGCCACGCGCCGTTCTTCGCGCTGCCGATTGATCACGGCCGCGGCGAATAGCGCCAGCCCGATCGTCAGCAGCCCGCTCCAGAGCGTGAGCTGGCCGAGCTGGTGCGTGCGCGCCGCGATGCGCTTGCGCCGGTCCGCATCCAGGGCGTGCTCCCTTTGCCGCATCGCGTCGACCAGGCGTTCGAATTCATGCTCGTTGTCGCTGTAGGCCGGGCCCGAAATGAATGCGACAGCGGCGGCTACGCCCAGACGCTGGCGCAGCTCGGCTATCTGCTGCACCAGGCCGGTCGTGGTTGCCGCCGCCAGCTCGAGCGCGGCCGCATGCCGCTGCTGCTCGGCGTCATCGCCGACCAGCCGGGCAAGCTGCGCAATGCCGGCGCGCAGGTCGTCCTCGTTCTCGCTCAGCCGCTGCAGGTTGCGCTCGGAGTGGCCGATGATGTAGCTCAGCGTCGATGATTCCACCGCCTCCCGGGCGCTGACCAGTTCCTCGAGCCTGCCGAGTATGCGCTGGCTCTTCGTCTCCGCGCTGGCCTGTTCGACCTGTTCGGTTACGCTCAACTGATACGCGCCGCCGAGCGTAATCAGCATCGCGATGGTAGTGGCGAGAACCAGGTAGATGCCGATTCTGAAAGAGAATTTCATGACCGGCCAAGCATCGTACTTTTCGCCGGCAGCGTCAAATATCGTCTCTGTATGGGAGTGCGGCGGCGGTCTGCTAAAATAGCCGCTGGATGGCTATGTCCGACAAGCTCGTTATCACCGTGGACGCGCAGATCGCCGCGCTGGTGCCGCGCTTTCTCGCCAATCGCGCTGCTGACATAGACAGAATACGCACCGCGCTGGCGGCGGGGGATTTCGAAACCATCCGCGCGGCTGCGCACGGGATGAAGGGGTCCGGCGGCGGCTACGGCTTTCCCGAAATATCGCGGTTGGGCGCCGCTATGGAAGAAGGCGCGCGGCAGCGCGATGCGGCGGCGCTCGGCTCGCTGGTGGCGAGCCTGGAGGCATACCTGGCGCGCGTCGAGATCAAGCCCTGCGATGGGCAAGGAGCAACGGGTAATGGGTAGTGGGAGAACGCTGTTGCGCGCGATTCGTCAACCGTCCGCTGCGGGCTGATCGTCATGCGTATCGCCCTGCTGGAGGACGAACAGGATCAGGCGGACCTGGTGTGCGCCTGGCTCAAGGCTGCCGGGCACAGCTGTCATGTGTACATGCTGGGCAAGGACCTGGTGCGCGAGGCGCAGCGCGAGACCTTCGATCTGTTCCTGCTCGACTGGGAAGTGCCGGGAATGTCCGGTGCCGAGGTGCTGGTGTGGATCCGCGCCAACATCGCCGAACCGGTGCCGGTGCTGTTCGTGACTGCGCGCCAGCGTGAGGAGGACATCGTGCACGCCCTGTCCAGCGGCGCCGACGACTACATGGTCAAGCCCCTGGGAAAACTCGAACTGCTTGCGCGCATCGATGCGCTGGTGCGGCGCACGCGCCCGAGTGTGAATCTGGGGGAGGATGTGATCGAATTCGCGCGGCTCAGGGTGGATTGCCGCAACCGCCAGGTCTGGCTGGGCGGGGAGGAGGTGGCGATGACCCAAAAGGACTACGAACTGGCGGTATTCCTGCTGCGCAATGTGGGCCGCCTGCTATCGCGCGGTTATATTCTGGAGGCAGTCTGGGGTCAGTCGGCCGACATCAATACGCGCACCGTGGACACGCACGTCAGCCGTATCCGCGGCAAGCTTCAGCTCACGCCCGAAAACGGCTGGCGCCTGTCGGCGGTGTATCAGCACGGCTACCGCCTCGAGCGCGTCGCGGCCGCCGCGCCCTAGCAACGGCGCGACAACGCGCCGCACTGGCCGGTCAGGACGCAAATGAGCAAATTCCTGCTGTTGATTCTCGTCATCGTGGTCGTATGGCGGCTGGCGCCGCATTTTCGCCGCCGCGAGCCGCCCGCCGGCGCGCCGCCGGGCGCGCCTCAACAGATGGTCCACTGCGAGCACTGCGGCCTCTACCTGCCGCAAGACGAAGCCATCGGCGAGGACGGCCGGTACTACTGCTGCGCCGAGCACCGCCGCCTGGCGGCTTAGGGCTGACAGTCAATGCCCGCCTGGAAGTTCGCCCCCGACACGCAGCCGGATTCCTTCTGGGTTTCGCTGCGCTACTTCAATATCTACCGGCTGCTGCTCGCCGCGGTATTTCTCGCCGCGGTGATGGTGTTCGGCGACGATCTGAATTTCGGCAGCCACAACCTCGATCAGTTCAAATACGTCAGCGGCGCCTATCTGCTGCTGGCGATAGCATTTCAGGTGCTGCTGGAAAGACTTCGCCGCCATTTCAATTTCCAGCTGAGCATGCAGGTCGTCACCGATATCGTGGCGACGGTGCTGCTGATGAACGCGAGCGCCGGCTTCAGGAGCGGCCTGGGCGTGATGCTGCTGATTTCGCTCGCGGCGGCGGCGCTGGTCAGCCGCGGCGCGCTGACGCTGTTTTACGCTGCGCTCGCGTCTATCGCGATTTTGCTGGAGCAGACGTACTGGATCCTGGCTTTCGATCACAGCACCGCCAATTACGTGCAGCCGGGGCTGCTGTCGATCGGCTATTTCGCCACGGCGCTGATCACCAACCAGCTGGCGCAACGCGTGATCCGTCAGGAGCGGGTGATGCGCCAACGCTCGGTCGACCTGAGCAATCAGCTGCGCATCAGCCAGCTGGTGATCCAGGACATGCAGGACGCGGTGCTGGTGGTCGACGGAAACGGTCTGGTGCGCCAGCACAACCCTCAGGTGTCGCTGCTGCTGGGGTGGCAGGCGCCGGAACTCGACCAGATCGAAAATTACTCGCCCGAGATCGCGCGCGCCCTGCAGCGCTGGCGCGATGCGGGGGGCAGCGTGACCGAAACCGTGCTGCTGCCGGGCAGCGGCAAGCTGGTGCGCGCGCGCTTCGTCGAGGCGGGCGCCGAAGGCGGCAGCATTTCCCTGGTGTTCCTCGAGGATCAATCTCGGCTACAGGAACAGGCGCAGCAGCTCAAGCTCGCTGCGCTCGGGCGGCTCACAGCCAATAT
>JAAOZY010000076.1 GCA_012274205.1 Betaproteobacteria bacterium | reverse complement strand
GATGATCACCACCACCTACTCAAAATACGCCGAACTGCAGATCAACCTGCCCACTGCCGACGCGCAGAAGCAGCTGGAGCGGCCCAACGAGATCAACATCTCGGTCAGCGCGAACGGCCAGTACACCATCAACCGCAGGCCGGTGACCTTCCATGACGTTAACGGCTTTTCAGACGATATGCGCCGCGCCGCGGGAGAGCTCAAGGACCCGGTGGTGGTGATCAGCGCCGATGCCAACGCCACCCACCAGTCGGTGATCTACGTCATGGAAGCGTCGCGGCTGGCCGGATTCGGCCATATCTCCTTCGCCACGCAGACCCAGACCAAATAAGCGTCCGCAGCGGCGCGCGCCGGGGAGTGTTTCTTTGGCAGCTAACTTTCCGGAAAAGCACTGGTATCGCCTGAGTGCGCTGTCGCTCGCCCTGTGGCCGGCCAGCCTGCTGTTTCGCCTGCTGCTGGAATTGCGCCGCCTCGGCTATCGCAGCGGCGTGCTGCGCGCGCTGCGCCTGCCGGTGCCGGTGATCGTGGTCGGTAACCTCGTGGCGGGCGGCACCGGCAAGACGCCGCTGGTGCTGTGGCTGGCGGCAATGCTGAAGCGCCACGGTCGCAGGCCCGGCATCGTCAGCCGCGGCTATCGCGGCAGCGCGACCGGGCCGATGGAGGTGGCCGCCGACAGCCCGGTCGACAGCGTCGGTGACGAACCGCTGCTGCTGGCGCGCGCGGGCGGCTGCCCGGTGTGGATAGGGCGGAATCGCTTTGCGGCGGCAGCGGGCCTGCTCGGCGCGCATCCGGACTGCGATCTGCTGATACTCGACGACGGGCTGCAGCACTACGCCCTGGCGCGCGACATCGAGATCGCGGTGGAAGACGGGCGCGGCGCAGGCAACGGGTTGCTGCTGCCGGCCGGGCCGCTGCGCGAGCCGGCATCGCGCCGGGTCGATGCCTGGGTGGTCAACTCGGCGCCGGCGCGCGCGCACGGACCTTCCTTCCGCATGGACCTGCGCGGCGAACAATTTCGCCGTGTCGCCGCGCCGCACGACGGCGTGCCGGCGTCGGCGTTTGCGCGAAAGAAACTGCATGCCATCGCCGGCATCGGCAATCCGAAACGATTTTTCGATCAGCTGGCGCGCCTGGGCCTGGAGAGCGTGAATCACGCGTTTCCCGATCATCACGCCTATCGCGCCGGCGAGCTCGCTTTCGGCGACTGCGATGCGCTGCTTATGACCGCGAAGGATGCGGTAAAATGCGAGGCGTTTGCGCAGCAGCACTGGTATGCGCTGCAGGTCGAGGCCGAGCTGGCCCCGGCGTTTTCCGATTTCATTCTGGCGAAACTAAATGGACTCAAGACTGCTTGATATCCTCGTATGCCCGATCTGCAAGGGGCCCTTGCTCTATCGCAAAGCCGAACAGGAGCTCGTGTGCAAGGCCGACCGGCTCGCGTTCAGTATCCGCGACGGCATACCGGTAATGCTGGAAGACGAGGCGCGCAAGCTCGATCCCGCTGAAGAAATCAAGTAGTGCTGCCGTTGTCGGCGTGCTAGCCGCGCCCAACGCGCGCGGCGCCGGCGCCGCACCGGCCAGGCGCGTCGCCTTTTCCGCTCCCACGTGATCACCCTACGCCAACTTACGCTCGCGCGCGGCAGCAAGCTGCTGCTCGAAGGCGTCGACCTGACTTTGCACGCGGGGCAGAAGATCGGCGTGGTCGGCGCGAACGGCTGCGGCAAGTCCAGCCTGTTCGCATTGCTGCTGGGCGAATTGCACCAGGAAGCGGGCGATCTGGAACTGCCCGGGCGCCTGACTGTCGCCCACGTGGCGCAGGATATTCCCGCCGGCGCGCAAGCCGCGATCGAGTATGTCATCGACGGCGATGCGCCGCTGCGCGCGCTGGAACAAAGACTCGCCCGTGCGCACGAACACGATGACGGCGAGGCGCTCGCGGGGCTGTACGAAGCGTACGAGCATGCCGGCGGCTATGCCGCGCGCAGTCGCGCCGCCAGCCTGATGCACGGGCTGGGCTTCGACGCGGGTGAGCAGGAGCAGGCGGTGGACGCATTCTCCGGCGGATGGCGCATGCGCCTGAAGCTGGCGCGCGCGCTCATGTGCCGCTCGGACCTGCTGCTGCTGGACGAACCCACCAACCACCTCGATCTCGATGCGGTGATCTGGCTCGAACAATGGCTGCGCGACTATGCGGGCACTTTGCTCGCAATATCGCACGACCGGGACTTCCTCGATGGCACCGTCGGCCATGTGCTCGCGATCGAGCAGCGCCGCGTCAAGCTCTACACCGGCAACTACTCGGCATTCGAGGAGCAGCGTGCGATGCAGCTGGCGCAGCAGCAGGCGGCGTTCCAGAAGCAGCAGCGCGAAATCGCGCATCTGCACTCCTACGTCGAGCGCTTTCGCGCCAAGGCGACCAAGGCGCGCCAGGCGCAGAGCCGGCTGAAGGCCCTGGCGCGCATGGAGATCATTTCACCGGCGCACGTGGATACGCCGTTCGATTTCCGCATGCGCGAGCCGCTGGCCGGTCCTGATCCCCTGCTGGTGCTCGACGATGCAGCTGCCGGCTATGACGGACGCGCAGTTCTGTCCGGCGTTCGGCTCAACATCGCGGCGGGCGCGCGCATCGGGCTGCTCGGGCGCAACGGCGCGGGCAAGTCGACGCTGATCAAGCTGCTCGCTGGCGAACTCCCGCCGCTTGCGGGCACGCGCCAGGAGGGCAAGGGCCTCGCCGTCGGCTATTTCGCCCAGCATCAGATAGAAGTGCTGCGGCTGGACGAATCGCCACTGCAGCACATGCTGCGCCTGGACTCGCGCACGCGCGAACAGGAACTGCGCGATTTCCTCGGCGGCTTCGATTTTCGCGGCAACATGGCGCTCGAACCGATTGCGCCGTTTTCCGGCGGCGAGAAGGCGCGCCTCGCGCTGGCGCTGCTGGTGTGGCAGCGGCCCAACTTGCTGCTGCTGGACGAGCCGACCAATCACCTCGACCTGGAAATGCGCCATGCGCTCACGCTCGCCCTGCAGGAGTACGAGGGCGCGATCGTGCTGGTGTCGCACGACCGCCACCTGCTGCGCACGACGGCCGACAGTCTGTGGCTGGTGGCCGAAGGCGGGGTGCATCCCTTCGATGGCGATCTGGACGACTACCGCGACTGGCTGCGCCAGCGCGAGGCGGGCGCCAGCGCAGCCGCGCCGGCGGGCGCGACGCGCAAGCAACAAAAGCGCGAGCAGGCCGAGGCGCGCAACCGCCGCTACGCGCAAAAGCGTCCGCTGCAAAACCGGATCGCCAAGCTGGAGGAGCGCATCGCGCGGCTGGAGCGCGAGCGCGCGCTGCTGGGCAAATGGCTGGCCGACCCGGAAAGCTACGCCGATGCGAACAAGTTCAAGGCCGAGCTCGTGCGCGAAGGCAAGCTCGCCGCGGAGCTGGGCAAGGCCGAAGAAGAATGGCTGGCGGTGCAGGCCGAGCTGGAGACGCTGGGCGATTAGTTGACGGTTTTTGGCGCGTCCGCATCAGATATCAATCCCAGCGCCGGCAGCTCCAGCACCATGTCCCAGTCGGACTTGGCCACGGCGTCGCGCAGCAGTTTGCACAGCGAGTGCAGCAGGATGTTGTCCAGCGTCAGGTGTATGCCCTGGCCCTGCTGCGGCAGCAGCGCCAGCACCGGATTGCCGCTTTCGTCGGTGTTCGTCTGAATATGCACTACCAGGATCGGTTCCGCGCCTAGCGGCATCTCCCGCGGCGCTTCCTCGAAAGCGTCGGCAAAATTGGCGCGCACCAGCGCCTGCTCGTGCTGCAGGCCGACGAGGGCGTCGCGCGCCTGCGGATTGCCTTGCCGCGCGACTTCGGGCGCGGCGCGCAGCATCTGCAGCAGCAGCGGCCACAGCAGGCGCAGCGCGCGCCGCGTCAGCCACAGGCGCACTTCGAGCCGGCTGTCGGTGCTCAGGCGCAGCAGCAGCCGGTCGTGTTCGGGGACGAAGTCGAGTTTGAGCTGGTGCAGGCGCATGCGTGAAAGTCTGTCTTATTGGTGCAATTGTTCAGTTGCCGTGGCGCCCGAGGGCCCAGGCGACGTGTTCGCGCACCAGCGGCGAGGCATCCTGCGCGCGCGATTTCAGCGCTTCGACGACGGCGGCGCCGCTCGGCGCGTTGCCCAGGCCCACGGCGAGATTGCGCGACCAGCGCTCAAAACCGATGCGCAGGATGGCGCTGCCCGCCATGCGCACTCGGAATGCGTTCTCGTCCCAGGCAAACAGCTCGGCCAGTTGCACGTCGTCCAGACCGTGGCGCACGCGGAAATCGGCTTCGTCGCTGGTGCGGGCGTAGCGATTCCAGGGGCAGGCAAGCTGGCAGTCGTCGCAGCCGTAGACGCGGTTGCCGATCAGCGGGCGCAGCTCCAGCGGAATCGAACCTTTCAACTCGATGGTGAGATAGGAAATGCAGCGCCTCGCATCGAGCCGGTAGGGCGCGACGATGGCGCCGGTGGGGCAGATGTCCAGGCATTTGCGGCAGCTGCCGCAGTGCCCGCTGACCGGGGCATCGACCGGCAGCGGCAGATCGGTGTAGATCTCGCCGAGGAAAAAATACGAGCCGGCATCGCGCGACAGCAGCAGCGTGTGTTTGCCGCGCCAGCCCAGGCCGCTCTTGGCGGCCAGCTCCACCTCCATCACCGGCGCCGAGTCGGTATACACGCGGTAGCCGAAAGCGCCGGTATTGCGCTCGATGCGCCGGCACAGCTGCTCAAGCCGGCGGCGCAGCAGCTTGTGGTAGTCGCGTCCGGTGGCGTAGCGCGCGATATAGGCCTTTTCGCCTGCCCGGATCACCGGCCAGCTCGCAGCCGCCGGCGGCAGGTAGTCCATGCGCGCGCTGATTACGCGTACGGTGCCGGGCCGCAGTTCTGCCGGACGCGCGCGTTTCGCACCATGCCTTGCCATATAATCCATCTCGCCGTGGTAAGCGGCGGCGAGCCAGCGCGCGAGGCCGGTCTCAGCGGCGCCGAGATCGGTGTCGGCGATGCCCACCGACTGGAAACCGAGCTCGCGCCCCCATGCTTTGATTGCGGCAGCGAGCGCGGCGTAATCGCAATTCCTTGCTGTTTCGGACATGGCTCATCATAACCACAGCGCAGTCAGAATGCATTTGCCCGACGAAGCCGCGACGCTCGCGCTGGGTGTGCGGCTCGCGCGCGCGATCGCGCCGGGCCTGTCCCTATACCTGCATGGCGACCTCGGCAGCGGCAAGACCACATTCGCGCGCGGCCTGCTGCGCGGCCTCGGTTATGCCGGCCGGGTAAAAAGCCCGACTTACACCTTGGTTGAACTTTATCCGGTTTCTAGGTTAAACTTGTACCACTTTGATTTTTATCGCTTCAAGGACCCGAAGGAGTGGCGTGATGCGGGCTTCAGCGAATACTTCAACGACGCTTCCGTCTGCCTGGTCGAGTGGCCGGAAAAGGCGGCGGGCCTGCTGCCTCCCGCCGATCTCGACATCGCGTTCGAGTTCGCCGGCGACGGGCGTGACCTGAGCATCGGCGCCGGAACCGAAAGTGGCCAAGCATGTCTAGACCGATTGCCGCAACTGCCGCCCTGAACGTTCCTGCCAGTAGCGGCAAGCGCGCGCTTGCCCGAATCAACAGGCCTGCCGGCAAAATGAGCGAATGCCTGCCCTCGCGCAGTTCCGCCCCGGCTGCGCTTGGTGCGACACTGAAATGGTTTCTCGCCAATCTCGCACTGCTTGCGCTTGCGACAGCCGCAGGCAGCGCTGCGGCAGCCGATCGCATTTCCGCGGTGCGCGTCTGGCCGGCGCCGGATTACACCCGCATCACCATAGAGTCGCCGCAGCCGATCCGGCATGAGCTGCTGCTGGTGAAAAATCCGGACCGCCTGGTGCTCGACCTGGACGGTGTGGATTTCGACAGCGTGCAGCGCGAGATCAGCGGCAAGATTCTGCCCACCGACCCCTACATCGGACAAATGCGCGCCGGCCGCTACAAGCCCGGCGTGGCGCGCGTGGTGCTGGACCTGAAGACCGAAGTGAAACCGCAGATATTCATGCTGCAGCCGGTAGGCGATTACGGCTACCGGCTGGTGATCGACGTGTATCCGCTGGTGCCGGTCGATCCGCTGATGGCGCTGCTGCAAAAGCCGGAGGTGAAGACCGAGATGGACGCGCCGGCCGGCGCAGCGGCTGCGCCAGCAGCGGCGGACGCGGCCGCGCCCGAGGCCAAATCCGCAGCCAGGACCGAGCCGGCCAAGAGCAAGCCGGTGGTCGCGCGCCTGGTGACCATCGTCGTCGACGCGGGGCACGGCGGCGAGGACCCGGGTGCCAGGGGCCGGCGCGGCAGCCGCGAGAAGAACGTGACGCTCACCATCGCGAGGAAGCTCAAGGCCATCATCGACACCGAGCCGAACATGCGCGCCGTGCTCACCCGCGACGGCGACTATTTCATTCCGCTGCAGGTGCGCGTGCAAAAGGCGCGCCGGGTGCACGCCGACCTGTTCGTGTCGGTGCATGCCGACGCCTTCGTCAAGCCGCACGCGCGCGGCTCCTCGGTGTTCGCGCTGTCCGAGCGCGGCGCCACCAGCACCGCCGCGAAGTGGCTGGCCAAGCGCGAGAACGACGCCGACCTGATCGGCGGGGTCAACCTCGACGTGAAGGACCGCTATCTGGCGATGACCCTGGCTGATCTCAGCCTGACGGCGCAGATCAACGACAGCCTGAAGCTGGGCAAAGCGGTGCTGACCGAACTCGGCGGGGTCAACGCGCTGCACAAGGACGATGTCGAGCAGGCCGGATTCGCCGTGCTCAAAGCGCCCGACATTCCATCGATCCTGGTCGAGACCGCCTTCATCAGCAACCCTGACGAGGAGCACAAACTCAACGACGAGGCCTACCAGGAGACGATGGCGCAGGCGATCTTCAAGGGTATCAAGCGCTACTTCGCCAAGAACCCGCCCTTGGCCAGATCCACGCTGGCCGTGCTCGAGAAACCCAACTAGACGCAGGCCGCGCGCCGCGGCGATCGCTCAGGTGCGCTGCAGCCGGTGCCTGGCGTAGCCGAGCGCGATCGGCGCCAGCGACAGTCCGATGATGCCGAATATCACCAGCGTCAGATTGTCGCGGATGAAGCCGATGTTCCCGAAAAAAAACCCGGCGTAGAGCAGGCTTGCCACCCACAGCAGGCCGCCGGCGATGTTGAACAGCTGAAAGCGCACATGGCTCATGCTGCCCACGCCGGCGACAAAAGGCGCGAAGGTGCGGATGATGGGCACGAAGCGGGTGATGATTATGGTCTTGCCGCCGTGGCGTTCGTAGAATTCGTGCGTGCGCTCGAGCGCGCGCCGGTTGAACCAGCGCCTATCCTCCCACTGGAACACTTTCGGTCCGATGTAACGCCCGATCCAGTAGTTGGTGGTGTTCCCGAGGATGGCGGCGCCGATGAGCAGCGCGGCGAGTGCATGCACGTTCAAGCCGGCCGCCGCCCACAGCGTGCCCGCCACGAACAGCAGTGAATCCCCCGGCAGGAACGGCGTCACCACCAGGCCGGTCTCGCAGAACACGATCAGGAACAGGAGCAGATAGACCCAGGGGCCATACTGCTGCAGCAGGGTGGCCAAGTGCTGGTCGAGGTGGACCAGCAGGTCCCAGAAGAACAGCAGCAGTTCCAATTTGGTTCCTTAGAGTCTGTAACGAAACGAGGGGATATCTCCCCTCGTGCTCCCCTAAATCGGCCCGTAACAAAATGACTTTTGTTACGGCCTGTTTGTGAAGGCAGCGCGTATTCTAACCCGGCTATAATTCGCCATGCCCTCGATCCGCCTGCTTCCGGACACTTTGATCAGCCAGATCGCCGCGGGCGAAGTGGTGGAGCGGCCGGCGTCGGTGCTGAAAGAGTTGATGGAAAACAGCCTCGACGCAGGCGCCACTGAAATCAGCGTCAGCCTGCTGCAGGGGGGGGGCAAGCAGCTCAAGGTGACCGACAATGGCGGCGGCATGGAAGCGGAAGATTTGCCGCTGGCGTTCGCGCGCCACGCCACCAGCAAAATAGCAAGCCTGGACGAACTCGAACAGGTGCGTTCGCTCGGCTTTCGCGGCGAGGCGCTGGCCTCGATCGCGTCGGTCGCGCGCGTCGCGCTGACCAGCCGCAGCGCCGGCGCGCCGCATGCATGGAGCCTCAGCGCCGGCGGCGGCGAGCAGTGCGCAGTACAGCCCGCGGCGCACGCGCCGGGCACCAGCGTCGAAGTCAGCGATCTGTATTACAACACGCCGGCCCGGCGCAAATTTCTGCGTACCGAGGCGACCGAGTTCGGCCATTGCGAGGACGTATACCGGCGCATCGCGCTGTCACGGCCCGACGCCGCCTTCAGCTTGAAACACAATGGCCGGGTGGTGTCGCACCTGCCTGCGGGCGATGCCGCGCGGCGCATTGCGGCGGTGGCGGGGGAGGAATTCGCGGGCGCGGCGCGCGCGCTGGAAGAAAGCTCCTCCGGCCTGCGCCTGTCGGGTTTCGCCGGTTCGCCCGCATTTTCGCGCAGCTCGCGCGACGCCCAGTACGCCTTCGTCAACGGTCGTTTCGTGCGCGACAAGCTGCTCGCGCATGCGCTGCGCCAGGCCTACCGCGACATGCTGCACGGCGACCGCCATCCGGCCTATGTGCTGTTCCTCGAACTCGACCCGATGGGCGTCGATGTGAACGTGCACCCGGCCAAGACCGAGGTGCGCTTTCGCGATTCACGCGCCATCCACCAGTTCGTATTCCACGCCGTGAGCAAGGCGCTCGCGGGCAATGCCGCGCAGACGGCCGCAGTCGCGCTGCGCCCCATGCCCGCAGCCGCAGGCATGAATTTCCAGCGCGCGCCCTACCAGTCCAGCCTCGGCGTGGCGCAGCCGGTGGCCGAGTATCAGGCCATGTTTGCCGACAGGCCCGCTTTCGCCGCCGCGCCCGCCGGCAGCGCGGCGCGCGCGGCATTCGAAAGCATACGCGCCGGCGCGGCGGCCGCGGCTCCGGCGGAGGGCGACGCGCCCCTGGGCTACGCCTTGGCACAGCTGCACGGCGTCTACATCCTGGCACAGAACCGTCAGGGGCTGGTGCTGGTCGACATGCACGCCGCGCACGAGCGCATCCTGTACGAAAAGCTCAAGGGCGCGCTGGATGCGCGCGGCATGAGCATGCAGAAGCTGCTGATCCCGGTGACCTTCAACGCAGACCGGCTGGAGGTGGCGACGGCCGAAGAGCACGCCGGCGTGCTGCGCGAGCTGGGCTTTGACCTGGCGCCGCTGTCGCCGACGGCGCTCGCCGTGCGCGCGCTGCCGCCGATGCTGGCCGGCGCCGATGCCGCCGGGCTCGCGCGCGCGCTGCTGCGCGATGTGCGCGAATTCGGCGGCAGCCGCGTGCTCACCGAGCACCAGCACGAGCTGCTGTCGACCATGGCCTGCCATGGCGCAGTGCGCGCGCACCGGCCGCTGAGCGTGGCGGAAATGAATGCGCTGCTGCGTGAGATGGAAGTCACCGAGCGCTCCGGCCAGTGCAATCACGGCCGGCCGACCTGGTTTCAGATGAGTCTGGCCGATCTGGACAAGCTGTTTCTGCGTGGAAGGTAGATCTTGGCGCCGGTTCGCGCATCGACGCGGCGGCGCCCGAATTAGCGGAGTATGCGGGGAGGCGTCTCCGCATCCGTGACTAGCGGCAACACCAGGGGAGCAGCAATGAAAGTACTGATACTCGGCGCCGGCGCGGTCGGCGGCTATTTCGGCGGGCGCCTGGTGCAGGCCGGTGCCGATGTGAGCTTTCTGGTGCGCGCGGAGCGTGCGCAGAAGCTGGCGCGCGGCGGCCTCGTCATCAAGAGCCCGCTCGGTGATGCGCAGATTCCGGTGCGCACGGTGCTGCAGGACGCGGTGCGGCCGGAGTACGAGCTGGTGGTGCTGTCGTGCAAAGCCTATGACCTCGAAGCAGCAATCACGGCAATTGGCGGGGCGACGGGGCCGGACACACTGATTCTGCCGCTGCTCAACGGCCTGGCGCAGCTGTCCCGGCTGGAGCGCGCCTACGGCAATGCGCGCGTGCTCGGCGGCACCTGCTACATCGCATCGACCATGGACTCCGACGGCGCCATTCGCCATCTGGGCAAGTTCCAGGGCATCACCTGCGGCGCGCGCGCCGGTAACCACGCGCACGCCGCGGCCCTGCTACAGGAGCTGGCGCAGGCCTACGCGCGCGTTTCGGTCGAGTGCAAGCTCAGCACCGACATCGAGCAGGACATGTGGGAAAAATTCGTGCTGCTCGCGAGCCTCGCCGCGATGACCTGCCTGATGCGCGCCAGCGTGGGCGAGATCCTGGAAGCCGCCGACGGGGAAGCGCTGATGCGCGAAGCACTCGCGACCTGCATCGCGGCCGCCGGCGCGGCCGGCCACGCGCCGCGCGCCGAATCGCTGCAGCGCACCGAGGGCATGCTGTTCGCGCGCGGATCGGCCTTCACCGCGTCCATGCTGCGCGATCTGGAGGCGGGCGGCCGCGTCGAGGCCGATCACATCGTCGGTGACATGCTGCGCCGCGCGCGCGCCGCCGGTGCCGACGCGCGCCTGCTCGCGGCAGCCTATTGCCATCTGCAGTCCTACGAGGCGCGGCGCAAGCGCGGTGCCCTGGCCTAGGAGCGGCAGGCGCTGCAGCCTCGCTTGGCCGGCATGAGCCGCACAGCACACCTGCCCCCGGCAATCCTGCTGCTGGGGCCTACGGCCAGCGGCAAGACCGCGCTGGCGCTGGAGATCGCACGGCGGGTCCCGGTCGAAATCATCAGCGTCGATTCGGCGCAGGTGTACCGCGGCATGGATGTGGGGACGGCCAAGCCGACGCGCGCCGAGCGGGCCGCCGTCCCGCATCACCTGATCGACATCATCGATCCGGATCAGGCCTATTCAGCGGCGCAGTTTCGCGCCGATGCGCTGCGCCTGATGGACGAAATCGCCGGTCGCGGGCGCGTGCCGCTGCTGGCCGGCGGCACCATGCTCTACTTCAAGGCCCTGCGCGAAGGCCTGTCGGAGCTGCCGCAGGCCGACGCCAATGTGCGCGCGGCGCTCGAAGCCGAGGCGCGCGAAAAAGGCTGGCCTGCGATGCACGCAGAACTGGCCCGCGTCGATCCGCCAGCCGCCGCGCGCATCAAGCCCGGCGACACGCAGCGCATCCAGCGCGCGCTCGAGGTCTACCGCGTGAGCGGCACGCCGCTGTCGGCGCTGCAGGGCGCGCGCGCGGCCGCGGCGGCAATGTTTACCTTTGTGCAGATCGCCCTGGTCCCGGCAGAGCGCGCACTGCTGCACCGCAGGATAGAAGCGCGCTTCGACGCCATGCTGGCGGCGGGTTTGGTGGAAGAACTCGCCGCCTTGCGCCAGCGCTACGCGCTCCACGCGGGCCTGCCCTCGATGCGCTGCGTCGGCTACCGCCAGGCCTGGGAGCACCTCGAAGGCACCTGTGACCGCGCCACGCTGCGCGATCGCGGCGTCTATGCCACGCGCCAGCTGGCCAAGCGCCAGCTCACCTGGCTGCGCGCGATGCCGGAGCCGAAAGTGTTCGATTGCTTCGCGCCCGATCTGGGCGCGCAGGTGCTGCGCTTCATCGGCGAGCAAATCCCGCCGACCCGGAAAAGTGCCGGCGCCTAATCGCCCATCGCCGTGCCTTCGCGCCGCGGATCGGCGCCGCCGCGCCAGCCCTGCGATGTGCGCTCGACCGCGTGCACGCCACTGTTCATGTCGAGCACGCGCACTTCGTGGCCCAGTGTACGCATCGGCCCTGCCCATTGCGCCGCGGCGCTTCCCCGCTCCAGCTCGGTGGGGCCGTTGCGGTTGCCGAAATTGGGCAGGGCGATCGCGTGCTGGATGTCCAGCTTCCAGTCGAGCACGCCGACCAGAGTCTTGAGCACGTGGTTGATGATGGCGCTGCCGCCGGCCGAGCCGAGGGCCAGCACCAGCTTGCCGGCGCGATCGAACACCATGGTCGGTGCCATCGAGCTGCGCGGCCGTTTGCCCGGCTCGATGCGGTTTGCCACCGGCTTGCCGTCCTGCGCGGCGACGAAGGAGAAATCGGTGAGCTGATTGTTCAGCAGGAAGCCGCGCACCATTTGCTGGCTGCCGAAGGCGAACTCGATGGAACTGGTCATGGCCACGGCATTACCGGTGGCGTCGACGATGGCCATGTGGCTGGTGCAGGGCAGCTCCGGTGAAGCGTCGTCGGCGAGTTCAGCCAGTGCGCCCCCCGGCGGCGTGCCGGGCAGGGCATGGCCCAGTGCATGATCCGGGCGCACCAGTGCGGCGCGCTCGGCCAGGTAGGCGGGCGCGAGCAGTCCCGCAAGCGGCACGGGCACGAAATCGGCGTCGGCAAGATAGCGCGCGCGATCCGCATAGGCGAGGCGCTCGGTCTCGGCGACGAGGTGCGCCGCGCTTATCGCATCTTGTGGGACGCCCTGCGGCGCAAGCCGTTCGAGCATGCCCAGCACCTGCAGCACGGCGACGCCGCCCGAACTCGGCGGCGGCATGCCGCAGACTTCCCATTGCCGGTACGGCGCGCATAGCGGTTGGCGCTTGATCGCGCGGTAGTGGGCCAGGTCGCCTTCGCTCAGGTCGCCCGGCCTGGGCGCGTTCCTAACCGCTTCCACGATGTCACGCGCAATCGCGCCGGTGTAGAAGACATTCGCGCCATGGGTCGCGATGTCGCGCAGGGTGTCGGCCAGCGCCGGATTCCTGAGCAGAGTGCCCGCGGGTTTGGGGCTGTCGTCGTCGGTGTAATACATTTGCCGCATCGCCAGGTTGCGCCCGGCAAGGCGCACCGCGGCCAGCAACTGGTGCAGTCGCGGTGACAGCGGATAGCCTTCGCTCGCAAGCTTGATCGCAGGCTGGAACAGGTCCGCCCAGGGCAACTTGCCGTACTTTGCATGCGCGAGTTCCAGCGCGCGCAGCACCCCCGGCGTGCCGACCGATTTTCCGCCCACCACCGCATCCAGAAATCCGAGCGGCGTGCCGTCGGCGCCGATGAAGCGGTCCGGCTGCGCCGCGGCCGGGGCGGTCTCGCGCCCGTCGAATGCGCTCAGCTGCGCATCCGCCGCCGAGTAATGCAGGATGAACGCGCCGCCGCCCAGGCCCGAGGACTGCGGCTCGACCAGATTGAGCACCATCTGCATTGCCACCGCGGCGTCGATGGCGCTGCCGCCGCGGCGCAATATTGCATAGCCCGTCTCGACCGCGAGCGGATGCGCCGCGGCGACCATGAAGTGTCGGGCGACGATCGCCTGTTTCGCTCTGTAGCCCGAAGCCGGCTCCGGCGCGGGCTTCGCGCCCTCGTCGCCTTTGGCCGGGAGCGCGAGCAGGCCGACCAGGGCGCAGGCGCAGCAAAGAAAAAAGGGCAACCGCGAGGCCGCCCCTTTTATGAACTCCATCGAGGGAGCTGCTACAGCAACGGCACCACCAGCAGGGCCACGATGTTGATGATCTTGATCAGCGGGTTGACCGCCGGGCCCGCCGTATCCTTGTACGGGTCGCCCACGGTGTCGCCGGTCACCGCGGCCTTGTGCGTCTCCGAGCCCTTGCCGCCGAAGTGGCCGTCCTCGATGTATTTCTTGGCATTGTCCCAGGCGCCGCCGCCGGTGGTCATGGAAATCGCCACGAACAGGCCGGTGACGATGGAGCCCATCAGGACGCCCCCCAGCGCCTGCGGGCCGAGCACGAGCCCGACGATGATGGGCACCAGCACCGGCAACAGCGACGGAACCATCATTTCCTTGATCGCGGCGACGGTGAGCATGCCCACTGCCTTGGAATAGTCCGGCTTGGCGGTGCCTTCCATGATGCCCGGAATATCCTTGAACTGGCGCCGCACTTCCACCACCACCGAACCGGCGGCGCGTCCTACCGCTTCCATGGCCATGGCGCCGAACAGATAGGGAACCAGGCCGCCGATGAACAGACCGATGATCACCATGTGGTTGGACAAGTCGAAGTTCACCACCTTGCCCGCATGCTCCAGCGCGTGGGTGTAGTCGGCAAACAGCACCAGCGCGGCGAGCCCGGCGGAGCCGATGGCGTAACCCTTGGTCACCGCCTTGGTGGTGTTGCCCACGGCGTCCAATGGGTCGGTGATGGCGCGCACCGAATCGGGCAGATGGCTCATTTCGGCGATGCCGCCGGCGTTGTCGGTGATCGGGCCGTAGGCGTCCAGTGCAACGATGATGCCGGTCATGGACAGCATCGAAGTCGCGGCGATGGCGATGCCGTAGAGGCCGGCCCAGTGGTAGGCGAGATAGATCGCGGCGCACACGGAGAGCACCGGCAATGCGGTTGCGCGCATGGACACGCCCAGGCCGGCGATGATGTTGGTGCCATGGCCGGTGGTCGAGGCCTGCGCGATGTGGCGCACCGGGGAGAATTCGGTGGCGGTGTAATACTCGGTGATGATCACCATCAGCGCGGTCAGCACCAGGCCGACCACGGCGCAGCCGTAGAGGGCGAGCACGGTGATATTCTTCGCCACGCCGGCGATGTCGAAAGTCGCATTCTTGACGATGTCGCCCATCATCCATTCGGTGAGCGGGTAGAAGGCGATCAGCGCCAACACGCCGGCCACGATCAGGCCCTTGTACAGTGCGGTCATGATCTTCTTGCCCGGGGAAACTTTCACGAACATGCAGCCGATGACCGAAGCGATGATCGAAAAACCGCCCAGCACCAGCGGATAGATCACCGCATTGGCCGAGGTGGTCTTGATCGTGAGCGCGCCCAGCAGCATGGTCGCGATGATGGTTACGGCATAGGTTTCGAACAGGTCGGCCGCCATGCCGGCGCAGTCGCCGACGTTGTCGCCGACGTTGTCCGCGATCACTGCCGGGTTGCGCGGATCGTCCTCGGGGATGCCGGCCTCGACCTTGCCAACCAGGTCGGCGCCGACGTCGGCGCCCTTGGTGAATATACCGCCGCCCAGTCGCGCGAAGATGGAAATGAGCGAGCCGCCGAAACCGAGGCCGATCAGCGGCTTGATCACTTCGCTCAGGGCCTGCCCGCTGCCGGCGGCATTCGCCGTGAGCAGGGCATAATAGCCGGTCACGCCGAGCAGCCCCAGTC
>JAAOZY010000075.1 GCA_012274205.1 Betaproteobacteria bacterium | reverse complement strand
GGCACTTCGCCGAACACCAGAAAGCCGAGGATACTGACCCACAATAATTGGGTGTAGGAAAACGGCGCCAGCACGGAAGCATCGGCATAGCGAAAGGCGAGCACGACAATCCACTGCCCTGCCGGCGAGGCCACGCCAACGATAATTCCGAAGAAAATATCGTGCCAGGTCGGCGCCACCCAGACGAACGGCACCAGCACGCACAGGATGACAAGGCCGATGATCGCCGAATAGGTCATGGTGGTCATGACGGCTTCGCGTCCGCTCATGATCCGGGTTAGGATCAACAAACAGGCCCAGCACAGCGCCGACACCAGCGGGAAAAACGCGGCCACGTGAAACGCACTGGAGCCGGGCCGAAGAATAATCAACACGCCGATCAGTCCGACCGCGGTGGAGACGGCGATCCGTCTGCCCATCGAGATCTCGTTCGGCGGCATCGGGTGGCCCTTGCGAACGTCGGGCGGGACCGTCATCTACAGCTCTCTTCCGGCCGGCGGGCAGCGAGCTGCGGCGGCCGCTTCCCCCCAGAATATCGCCCAGTACGCCCCCAAGTCCGCCGCAGCTCGCTGCGGGTTGCGCGGCAGTCTTGGCTTGCTGCTTCATCTCGGCTTCCGTGGCGGCGGCATGCGCCGACTGCTCGGCGCGCGCTTTCAGCGACTCGTACGCCGACTCACGATCAACCGTCTTCTCATAAGCACCCGCCACCAGTGAAGACTGCATCAACTGCCGGCGCTGGGCATCGGTGATGGGGCCGATCTGTCCTTCTGGCGGCACGATAAAGGCGCGCTCGACCACGCCGGGGCGGCCCTTTGCGTCGAGGAAAGACACCAGTGCTTCGCCCACGCCCAGTTCGGTAATCACGGTGGCTTCGTCCAGCGCGGGGTTGTCGCGCATGGTTTCGGCCGCCGCTTTGACCGCTTTCTGGTCGCGCGCAGAAAACGCGCGTAGCGCATGCTGCACGCGGTTGCCAAGCTGCGACAAAATCTTGTCCGGCACGTCGGCCGGGTTCTGGGTGACAAAGAAAACGCCGACACCCTTGGAACGAATCAGCCGCACCACCTGTTCAATCTTGTCCACCAGCGCGTCGGGTGCGTCGGTAAACAGCAGGTGCGCTTCGTCGAAGAAGAACACCAGCTTGGGCTTGTCGAGGTCGCCGGCTTCGGGCAGGTTTTCGTACAGTTCGGACAGCAGCCACAGCAGCAGCGTGGCGTACATTTTGGGCGCTTGCATCAGCGTGTCGGCCGACAGGATGTTGATGACGCCGCGTCCCTGGTCGGTCTGGATCAGGTCGGCGATGTTGAGCATGGGCTCGCCAAAAACCTGTTCGCCGCCCTGCGACTCCAGCGCCAGCAGGCCACGCTGGATCGCGCCGATGGAGGCCGCCGAGACGTTGCCGTAATCGGTCGTGAACTGTTTGGCGTTCTCGCCTACATACGCCAGCATTGCGCGCAGGTCTTTGAGGTCGAGCAGCAGCAGGCCGTTGTCGTCGGCCACTTTGAACACCAGATTCAGTACGCCGTTCTGGGTTTCGTTCAGATCCAGCATGCGCCCCAGCAGCAGCGGCCCCATGTCGGAAACGGTGGCGCGCACCGGATGGCCGGCGACACCGAACGGATCCCACAAGGTGACCGGGCAGCTCTGATACTTGAATCCTTCCAGCTTGAGCGATGCGACCCGCTCCTCCACCTTGGCATTGCCGCCGCCGGGCTGCGATACGCCCGACAGATCGCCCTTCACGTCCGACATGAAACACGGCACGCCGATACGCGAAAAGTGCTCGGCCAGGGTTTGCAGGGTGACGGTTTTGCCGGTGCCGGTGGCGCCGGTGATGAGACCGTGGCGGTTGGCCATTTGCGGCAGCAGCGTGAGGTCGGTAGTGGCGTTTTTGGCGATGAGCAGCGGATCGGTCACGGCAGTTCCTGGGAAGAGGAGGCAAGGAGGAGGGATTCTAGCGGGTTCGACTATGCCGGGTATTCAGCAAGGGTATAGAAGGGCTTGCTAATGTTCCGGGTATCATCGCGCCATTGAATACAAGCAGGGCTATGTTGTGGAAAAAAGTCAGAAAGCGCATGAAATCGTGATCGTCGGTGGCGGTGCCGGCGGGCTGGAACTGGCCACCCGGCTGGGCGACAAGCTGGGCAAGAAGAAGCGCGCGAACATTACCCTGATCGACGCCTCGCCTTCGCATTTGTGGAAGCCGCTGCTGTACGAAGTCGCGGCCGGCAGTCTCGATTCCTATGCCGAGCGCCTGGAATATCTGGCGCAGGGACACTGGCATCATTTCCGGTTTCGCCTGGGGCGGATGGAGCAGCTTGACCGGGCGAATCAGGAAATCGGCGTGGCGCCGACGCTGGATGAAAACGGCGAAGAAATCATCCCGCGCCGCCGCTTCCACTACGACACGCTGATCCTTGCCGTCGGCTCGGTCGGCAACGACTTTGGCGTGCCCGGTGTGGCCGAGCACTGCATCATGCTCGACACCCCGAGCGAGGCGCGCGAATTCCATCGCCGCCACATCAACGCCTGCCTGCGCGCCCACACCCAGACCAGCGAAGTCAAACCCGGCCAGCTCACCGTCGGCATCGTCGGTGCAGGGGCCACCGGCGTCGAACTCGCAGCCGAGCTGCATGACACCACGCG
>JAAOZY010000074.1 GCA_012274205.1 Betaproteobacteria bacterium | reverse complement strand
TGCCCACCTCGAACTCGCTGCGGGCGCCCTTGCTGTCGGTGACGAGAACTTTGAACATCAGTCAACGATCCCTTTCTTGCCGAGGAAATTCTCGAAGCGCTCGCGGATATCCCGCGCCTTTTCGATGCGCTGCTGGTTGGTCGTCGACGACGGATCGGTGACCACCGGCGTGACGAAGATGACCAGGTCGGAGCGGTTGTTGATGAAGTTTTCCGACTTGAACAGGGCGCCCAGGATCGGCACGTCACCGAGGAAGGGAAACTTGTTGATGGAACTGCTGGAGCGCTGGTCGACCAGGCCGGAGATGACGATGGTCTGCCCGCTCTTGACGTTGATTTCGGACTCGGTCGAGCGCATCAGGAAGCCGGGATTGCCCTGAACCGCCTGGAAGCTCGGATCGATGTCCGAGACTTCCGTGGTGATGCTGGCCGAAATGTTTTCATGGTCGTCGGCAACGGGCTTGATGTTCAGCTTGATGCCGTAGTCCTTGTAGGTGACGCTGGTGGCGCCGAGCGCGCCGGCGGTAACGATGGGAATCTGGCCGCCGGCGAGGAACTTTGCTTCGCCGCCGGAGCGAGTGGACAACTCGGGCGCGGCCAGGACCCAGGCATCGCCGTTGTTCATGGCCAGATTGAGCCGCGACACGATGGTCGAAGCGATGCCAAAATACATGCGGCCGGCCTGGCTCGGGATGTTCAAGGCCGAGGACGCCCCCTGGCCCACGACGAAGCTCGGATCCTGCTGCTGCGGTGCGTAGCGGAATTGTTTGTTGTTGATGAGATCGGCGGTAAACGCCATCGACGGGCCGGCCGCACTGGTGCTCCAGTCGATGCCCAGGTTTTCCAGCGCCGCCTTCTTGAATTCCATGATCTGGACTTTCATGTAGACCATTTTTCTCATGGTCACGTCCTCTTCGCGCACCATGTTGAGCGAGCGCGGGAAGTTCTTCACCGCGGCGTCGATTCGCGCCAGATTCTCTTTGCTGGTGGCGCCGCTGACGATCACTGCACCGCCGACCTCCTTGATGGTGACGCCCGGGATCGAGCCCACGAGCGAGCGCATGTACGCCAGCGTCTGTTCGGTATCGACGGCGTGCACCGTCACTTTGTAACGCTGGACCCTGCCGTCCTTGAGCCAGAGGTAGAGGCTGGAATCGCCCGGCGCCTCGGCCAGCAGAAGCACGCCGTCGTCGAGGACGGTGGAGCTGACCATCTTGCCGTTGCCCACTGCCACGCGCGTCACGCCGACCACCGGCAGGGTCTTCACCTCGCCCACATACAGGATGATAGGGACGATGGGGGAGGTGACCGGCATCGGCTCGCTGACTACCGCGACCTTCCTGGCTGCAGGCTTGGCGCCGGACTTCGTCGCCGCTGCGGACGGGAATTCCTGAACCACCGAATGCTGCGTGGTCGCCGCCGGACTGGACGCCGGCGCGGCTGCAGTTTCGCCCGCCTTGGGCGCAGTGCCCGCCGCTTGCTGCGCGTACGCCGCCGTACACAGGAACAGCGACGCGGCAAGGGAAAGTATGGAGAGGGATCGGATGCGCATGGGGTGGCTACCTGTGTCAGCGTGTCGTGAAATTAACGGGCGCCGGTGGGAACGGCGGGAATGCTGGCCCCGATGGCGGCAGGCTGTCCGGAGAATGCCGCCGACTGGCCGGGAGAATAGGAAGCGCCAGTACCCGCGGCGGCGCTCGCCGGGGTGCCCGCTGGCGCGCCCGGCGCCGCGCTCAGGCCCGGAATCGAAAGGTTGGGCATGTTGATGTTGATCGGGGGCGTGGCGCCGCTTCCCGATGCGCGGCCGCCGACAATGTATTCGATTGAGGGTTTCGACCTGCCGTCGGTGAACAGCGCCGTGGTAGCCAGCCTGCGAAAGCCGGTCGCCTTTTCGTCCTCGGCATTGCGCAGCACCGCGCGGATGCGGCCGACCTGTTGCGCCAACGCGATGCGCGCCGCCTGGGACGGCGTGACTTCGACGGTGATGTTGTTGTAATTGATCTGGGGACGGCCGGGCTGGCCGCCAGCCTCGTCGGCGGCGACAGTCGCAGCCCCGACGATCGTCTGGCCCGTTGCCAGCACCTTGACGCGCGGCAACAAGGCGCGGATTTCCTGAGTCGACGGCGGCGGCGCGGCGGGATCCTGCGCGATGAGGTAAAGGTCGACGAAATTGCCCGGGCGCAGCATCTGCGCAAAGGAATTGGTTTCGTCGATGTCGATGGTCAGCGCGCGCCAACCCGTCCCCAGGGCATCGGACAGGTCCTTCACGTGGTCATCGATCACGTCGGACATGCGCAGCGGCCGGCCCTTGAGCAGAGGCCGCAACAAGCGCTTGCCGGCGATCTTGTCGAACTGGTCGGCGGTGACCGCGTCCTCGTAGAGCAGGTCCGGCACCACCTCGCGCGCGGCCACCACCTTCTGACTCACGACCGTTCCCTTCGGCACATCGCGTACCGGCACCACCACCGCCACGGTCGGTCCGCCCTTGGCCTTTTGCGCCAGCTCCTCGCGCATGCGCGCTTCGCGTGACTTGATGTAATTGACCGAAAGCCAGGCGGCCAGCAGCCCGAGAACGATGGCGCCTATCATGGTCAACCAAAGGCGGTTGACACGCAGGCGGGGAAGTCGCAAAGCCATGAGTTCTGTCTCCTATAACGCCATCAACGTGGTGGCGTAGGAGATCGCATAAGCGAATCCCCGGTACGCGTTTTTCATCGCCGTCACCAGTTCGGTGACCGGCGCGCTGCTGCCCCCCTCTATCAGGATGAGGATGGCGAATGTGGTGACAACTATGTATTCGGCCGAGGACTGTCCGGCCTGCCTGACTTTCAGCGCAATCGACTTTCTCGAATACATCGATCCCTGCTCCCTTCTCAAGGCTTGTCGACGATATTGGCGACGACCATCGCGCCACCGGCGCCGCGGCCGATGGTCATGCTGGCTTCCTCCCCGCCCCGCCGCCACACCAGCACCCGCGACGGGCCTTTCTCCGTAGCCACGGACCTGTCCATCATAAGGTCCCAACCCTGGCCGGCCAGCGCTCTGAGATAGAACGACGCGTTCGCCCCGATCGAGAAGCTATTGTTCAGCAGCAGCGTGCGCGCGTTCTTGATACCGTCCTTGTGTTCGATGTCGTTGGCCACGCGGCTGCCCGACAGCATCGGAAAGCCCTTGCCGGGCGCCGCCGACTCGGCATTGCGCGGTGCCCGCGTTACACCGAGCAGCGCGTAGCTTCCGTCCTCGGCAGCCTTGACCTGGATCGTGTAATAGCACTCCCCATCCAGCGTTCCCAGAGTGCGCCACTCGCCTACAGGCGTCTCGAACACCTTTTGACCCAGGGCTTCCCAGCGACTGCGGTAGAAGCGCAGCAGTTGTTCGGGCGGCTCGTTCCAGCGCAATTCGTTGATCGCCATCGGCACGCCGTTCATGACCATGTTGGATGCGACGACCAGCACCTTGGCGTTTTGCGGGTAGGCGGGATCGTGGCAGCCTATGTTGTCCCTCGCCGCTGCGCCGCCGGGGAGCAGTGTGAAGAGAATCAGTGCGCCGCACCCGAGAAATTTCCGCATCATGGGCTTACCAGCCGGTCGGGCGGAACGACATCGGGTTCTACCTTGCCTAATTCGAGGAACAGCAGTTCCGGCGCCGCCGCCACGCCTAGCGTGATGCGTGCGATGTCCCAGATGGTCTTGATCACCGGATTGGTGAAAATGCTGGTCGGCGTCAGGCCCTCGGTCTGGCTCTTGACGTGCGCGGCGCCGTTGGCGCTCCAGGCATTGGAAAGGATGGCATTGGTGTCGGAGAACACCAGCGTGCCGGGATTGAACGCCTGGCCCGGATCGTTATCGAGCGACATGTTGATAGGCAGGGTATTGGCCGTCACGGAAACGTCCGCCGAGTACAGCCCCTTCATCTCCAGCGAGAACGGGCCGACGGCATTGGCTACGGTCACCAGAAGGTTTAGCACGTCATTGGCGATGCCCGGCGTGTCGCCATTGTTGATGCTCTCGGCTACGCTGTTGTAGCTCGGCAGCATCGCGCCGCCGTCGCGGTTGGTCCAGGCCTGCTTTCTGCCCTGGCCGGACCAGTTGCCCGCGGTCTTGTCGTTGGCGCCGATGCCCGCGCCCTCGGAAAAAATCCGCGCGCGCACCTCGTTCGCGATCGCCGCGTCGCTCTTGTCCGCGCCGGGCCAGGTCGCGCTTGCGGCGCTGCCGCCGTACCAGACGGTGCGCTCCCAGGCCGCATAGCGCGCGCCCATGATCGCGGCGCCTTTCATGTCGATGTACTTGCCGAGCAGGGGCACGATCAGAAACACCGGAATGAGGAAAAGCACGGCGACGATGACGAACTCCGTCATCGCCTGACCCGACTCGTGGCAGCGGCGCTTTGGCATCATGGCAGCACGTTGGCACCGAGCATCGAGGCCGCCTGCTCCAACAGCGAGTTCGGCGCAAGGTGCGCCTGCCAATAGGGGCTGTACAGGCTGCCGTATTCGGTCTTGCCATCGCCGCGGGCGAACAAACCCGTCGGCCGGCTGAAATAGGCCTCGCCCTTGGCCATGGCCTTCAGTTTCCCGCCCACGGCGCTGTCTTCGAGATCGAGCTGCCCGCCGCCGCCGCCGCCGATGCGGAAGGTCGGAGAGCTGGTGGTCGCCACGCTGTTCGAGGCCCGCTCCACTTCGATGAAGAATGCCGGCGCCTTGACGTTCTGATTGTTGTTGCTGCTGTTGTTGTTCGCCTGGTTGCTGGTGGAATTGGTGGCGTTGCCTTTGATGTCCAGGTAGGAGCGCAGGCCGGCGCGGGAATCCATGTTCGTGCCCGGACCCTTGCCGACCTGGATGAAGTAGGGAATCGCGGTGTAAGGATTCAGATAGGCGCCGCCGAAATCCACCGCGGCGGCCGAATCGACGCCGGTATTTTCGGCATTGCGGTGTCCGAGGGTGCTTCCGGTCATGAGCACGGAACTGCTGTTGAAGTCGCCCGCTGCAGCGCCGCCGGAGCCTGCGGGCAGAGGCGGCAGTGGAAACGGAATCGGAATCGGAATTCCGAGGATGGAAATGGTAATGCAGAAAATGACGAACGTGCCGGAGGCGTCGGCGCTGCCCCAGGCTTTGAGCTCCTTTCCGCTATCGGTGCGCAGTACTGAACCGCCGCTGTGAAAATTGAACATGACCAGCGGACCCACGCCAGGCGTGAACAGGCGGATCGGGTCGATCAGCATCGGCGTCGGCCAGAAAGTCAGCGGCAGCGTCCGGTTCTTGTAGAACAGGTCCGAGGAGGCATCGGTCACATTGGCGAAGCGGCGATCGCCATCCTTGTTGGTCGTCGGATCGTAACTCTTCGCAAACAGCAGATGCTGCACCACGCCCACCCCTGCGCCCACGTAGCCCAGCGTAGACAGCGATGCGTTGGGGTCATTCGCCTTGAGCACGCCGTCTATGGTCTGCGGGATCGTGACCGCCATGCCGTAGTGATAGCCGAGCGAAGAGAAATGCAGGGCGTCGATGATCACATCGAGCACCTTTACCATGATGGGCCCGACGGAATCGAAAACGTTTTTCAGCCCGCTGCCGATGGACTGATAAATGTTCGCCGGCACCGTCCACAGCGCGCTCAGCGCGGAGAAATTCGCCAGCGTGCGCGCGATGCTTGAGAACGAGCCGTTATAGGTATCGTTGAAATTGCGCGCCCAGCCGGTCATGCTCACAATCTGGGCCACGGCCACCTGGTTGGCCACCATCGCCCGATTCATGTAAGCGGAAAAATTCAGATCCCTGGCCTGCGTCAGTGACACGCTGTAGGCCACCGCATCGGCGGTGTTCTGCAGCTTCATGCGCTGGGTGGTCAGTTGGCCGACGCTGTACATCACCAGCATGGCCAACAGCACCACGATCATGGTCACTGAAACAAAAACCAAGGCCTGGCCGCGCTGCCCCTTTGGCAGCGCGGCCAGGCGGGGCCGCGTGTTCATGGTCCCGCTAGTGCGCGACGGTTCTGCTACTGCTCTTTACCGTAGGTGCCGAGGTTCGAAGCCCCCTTGGCGACGCTGGCCGCAGCCTTGTCCGATGCGCCCGCGGCAGCGGCCTGCCCGGTTGCGGCCGACTTGCCCGCCATCTCGGCAGCCATGCCTGAGGTCTGACCCTTGATGGTCTGGCCGAAGTAGGAATACACGCCGATCGCCGCAATGGCAATAAGGGCGACGATGATGATGTACTCGGTCATGCCCTGACCCAGTTGTTGACGCACGCGATTCAGATTGAACATGATTTCTCCCATTGGATTACGGAAACTACCTTCTGACGAACAAATGCAAAGCCGCGTGTTGCGCGGTAAAACTTTTTTCCACATTACAACATCTTTCATGATCGATGACAATTGTACGTTTCCCCGCTAGCGCGAGCGGCCGCCCCCGGCACCGGACGGGCCGCAGCTATGGCTGGCGAAGCGCACGCCCGCTCCCTTTACCGACACCAGCGGCTTGCCGCCGCTGGGACCCGTAGAAACAGTACGCACCTCCTGATTGCGATCGGCAGCGCATTCCGGCGGCTCCGGTTCCGGGTTGGTCGTGCCCCCCGCCTGCGCCACATCC
>JAAOZY010000466.1 GCA_012274205.1 Betaproteobacteria bacterium | reverse complement strand
CCTGGTGAAATAGGTGAGGCATTCCTGCATCAACGCCCACCTTTGCTCGTAGGATTCGACTATCCCCTTGCCGGGTATCGCGGTGGCGGCGTCCGACCAGCGCGTCAGCTTGTAGCGGTCCTCGAACGGGAAATCGAACAGGGTGGCGAGCATCTGCGTGGTCAGTTCGATGGACACCTTCTCCACCCAGTTGAATTCCTGTCGCAGCGGCAGGCCGTCGAGTATGGTGCACACGCGCTGCCGGATCACGCTTTCGAGCTTTTTCAGGTTCGTCGGCGCGACCACGCCCTGCACCACCTTGCGCTGTTCGTCATGCTTCGGCGGATCCATGGCGATGAACATGGGAAAGGTATTGCCCGCGTCGGCATCGAGGATGCCGATGGTGGGCTCGGAGGAATAGATTTCGGGCGAGGTATCCACCTGCATGATGTCGGCGTACTTGGTCACCGACCAGTAGGGGCCGACCGCCGACAGCTTGCAGTAATGGACCGGGTCTTCCTTGCGCAGGCGCTCCAGGAAAGGCAGGTATTGGTTGGCCTGCCAGATGCCCGGATGCGACAGGTCGATTTCCTCCAGCGGCATGGCGTAGGGATCGCGCCCCACCATGCTCCAATTTTTCTTCCCGGACTGCTGTGTTTCAGTCATGTGCTGCCCTCGCAGAGTGTGCAGATTGAATCCGGTCACCGGCCAAGGCTAATACTGAAACTCCGGCGTCGTCACCACCAGCCCGTTGAGCGCCTCGTTGAGTTTGATCTGGCAGGCGAGGCGCGAGTTCGCCTGGCGATCCGGCGTGAGCCCGAGCATGGACTCTTCCCAGTGCTCGATCCTGCCGACCCGGCCGAACCAGCCTTCGTCCACGAATACGTGGCAGGTAGCGCAGGAACAGGCGCCGCCGCAATCGGCGTCGATGCCGGGGACGGCATTGGCCCTGGCCGCCTGCATCAGCGAACCGTCCGCCTCGATTTCGACCACCCTGCTGCTCGCATCGTGTGCAATGAACGTGACTCTGATCATTTCGGGTACGCCGCTATTGTCGGATGCAGCGACAATAGCAATATGCGGGGCAAAGGAAAAGAATTTCCATGCCGGTGCTTTCGGACCCGGCATTTGCAGGCATGGATCGGAACAGCATTCCGTTCTCCGAATGCGCGGAACAAGGGGCGCACCGCGCGCGCGCCCCGGCAGGGCATGCTTCCAATCCAGCGGCGTCTGCGGCACAATTCGCGCGACAATGCGCGATCGCGCGCTAGTCCGCTTGTCCGCTTGTGCGCTTGTGCGCGGACTGGCGCAGGCGGCGCGGTGCATCACGGCAGTGCGATGCCAGGAGGGGGCATGAGGATACTGGTGGTCGAAGACGACGCAGTGCTCGCCGCGGCGCTCACGCGCGCGCTGACGCAGTCCGCTTACACCGTCGACCTGGTGGCCAACGGGGAGGACGCCAATCGCAGTCTGGGAAGTACCGCCTACGACCTGGTGGTTCTCGATATCGCGCTGCCGGGGCTGGACGGGCTTTCCGTGCTGCGGCGCCTGCGGGACCGGCGCTCGCAAGTGCCGGTTCTGATTCTGACGGCGCGCGACACGCTCGAGGACCGGGTTGCCGGTCTCGACCTCGGTGCCGACGACTACATGACCAAGCCCTTCGACCTCCCGGAATTCGAAGCGCGCGCGAGGGCGCTGATCCGCCGCGGCAATTACACTTCCGGCGCCAGCCTTACCCATGGCCGCCTGCGCTTCGACAGCGCTGCCCGCCGCCTGTTTCACGATGAGCAGCCGATCGAGCTGTCGATGCGCGAACTGACGGTGATCGAACTGCTGCTCTCGCGCCAGGGACGGGTGGTGAGCAAGGAGCAGATGATCGACCGCCTGTTCGGCTGGGGCGATGAGGTCGGCAGCAACGCGATCGAGGTCTACGTCCACCGCGTGCGCAAGAAACTGGAGCCCTTCGGTGTGGACATCCGCACCGTGCGCGGCATGGGTTACCTGCTGGACAAGGTCGACGAGCGTGTCTAAGAACCTGTTGCAAAATGAATTTTGCAACAGCCACTATAGGGGAGTATGAGGGGACGTGTCCCCTCATCTCGAAATGGGATCTAACAGGACGCTGCGCAGCCAGCTCCTGCGCTGGCTGCTGGTGCCGCTGTCCGCGATTTTCCTGCTCGACGCCGCCGGCAGCTACTTCTTCGCCAGCCGGGTGTCCGACCGCGTCTACGATCGCGATCTGATGGAAATTGCGCGCGAGCTGGCGCTGCACGTCAAGCGCAACGGCGGCGGCCTTGCCTGGGACCTGGAGAAGGGCGCCGAGCGCGCGCTGCTGCTCGATCAGTACGACCGCGTCTACTATGCCGTGCGCACCTCCGGCGGGCAGGTGCTCGCCGGCACGCCCGATCTTCCCGCGCAATTCATGCGCGGCGAACGCTCCGAGGCCTTATTCAATGGCCAGGTGGACGGCGAAAAAGTCAGGGTGGCGCTGCTGCGCACCGCACCCGGCGGCGACGCAGCGCAGGCGGAGGTCAATGTCGCCGTAGCCGAGACGCGGGTCAAGCGCAACACGCTCGCGCGCGAAATCTTCTTCGAGGTGACGCTGCCGCAGTTGCTGTTGATTCTGAGTGCACTTGGGTTGGTGTGGGTGGGCGT
>JAAOZY010000073.1 GCA_012274205.1 Betaproteobacteria bacterium | reverse complement strand
GGCGGCGCGCTCGAACAGGCCTTCCTCGCGGTACAAGTCGATGGTGGCGCAGGCCGCGGCCGCGGCCATCGGATGCCCGGAGTAGGTGTAACCGTGGAACAGCTCGATCGCGCTCTGCGGCCCCTGCATGAAGGCATCGTACACACGCTTGTGCGCAATCACGCCGCCCATGGGAATGGTGCCGTTGCTCACGCCTTTGGCGAAAGTCATGAGATCGGGCGTGACGCCGAAATAATCCGCTGCGAACGGCTTGCCCAGGCGGCCGAAGCCGGTGATGACTTCATCGAAAATGAGCAGGATGCCGTGTTTGTCGCAGATCGCGCGCAGGCGCTCCAGATAGCCCTTGGGCGGAATCAGCCCGCCGGTGGAGCCCGCCACCGGCTCGACGATCACCGCGGCGATGTTGGATGCGTCGTGCAGCGGGATGATGCGGTTCTCCAGCTCATCGGCCAGGTGCGCGCCCCATTCGGGCTGGCCGTGCGAATAAGCCTGATGCTCCAGGTTCCAGGTATGCGGCAGATGATCGACACGCGGCAGCAGGCTGCCGAAGGTCTTGCGGTTGTTGGTCATGCCGCCGACGGAGATGCCGCCGAAACCGGTGCCATGGTAGCCGCGCTCGCGCCCGATCAGCACCGTGCGCTGGCCTTCGCCGCGCGCGCGGTGGTAGGCGAGCGCGATTTTCAGCGCGCTGTCCACCGCCTCCGAGCCGGAGTTGGCGAAGAACACGTGATCGAGTCCGGCCGGCGCCAGCGCCGCGATTTTCTGCGCCGCGGCGAATGCCTGCGGATGCCCCATCTGAAAAGTCGGCGCGAAGTCGAGCCGGTCGAGCTGTGCCTTGAGCGCATTGACGATCGCGGCGCGGCCATGGCCGGCGTTGACGCACCAGAGGCCGGCAGTGCCGTCGAGCACCGCGCGCCCGTCGTGCGCGGTGTAATGCATGTCCCTGGCGCTGACCAGCAGGCGCGGCGCCTGCTTGAACTCCCGGTTGGCCGAGAACGGCATCCAGAATGCCGAGAGATCGATGCCGAGCTGGGTTTCGATGGTGCCCATGATGTCTCCTTGAAATTATTTAGAAAATGAGGGGAAACGCCCTGAAGGTCTCGATCCCGCTCCCTCGGTCCCGCTCGACGGGAGACGGGAAAGTCCCCTTGGCGGACATCCCTTCATACTCCCCTAATTCAGGCGCCATTTCGGTAATTCTGAAATGGCCTCTTAATTTAGAGCTCATTTCAAAACGAGGGGATACCTCCCCTCGTGCTCCCCTAAATGAGGCGCCATTTCGGTAATTCTGAGATGGCCTCTTAATTTAGCCATTAGCCTGATCGACGAATTCGCCCAACGCCCGATTGAACGCGTCGGGCTGTTCCAGATTGGAAAGATGCGCGGCCGCCGCAATGATCTCCAGCTTCGAACCCGGCAGTGCCCGGTGGATGTCCTCGGCCATCGCCACCGGGGTGCCCGGATCGTCCTTGCCGACGATCACCAGACTGGGGCAGCGTATTTCCCCAAGACGCGCAGTCAGATCTATTTTCGGAATGGCGTGGCTGCAGCCGACATATCCCGGCACCGGCGTGCTGCGTATCATCGCCGCGACCTTTTGCTCCACCTCAGAGTGCGCCTTGCGGAACGGCGCGGTGAACCAGCGCGCCAGCGTAGGCTCGACCAGCGGCTCCATGCCCTGCGCCTCGACCGTCCTGATGCGTTCGGCCCATACGCCGGCGGCATCAGCCGGATAGCGACTGGTGGTGTCGCACAGGGCGAGGCTCTTGAACACCCCCGGGTACTTGAGCGCATGGGTCTGGCCGATCATGCCCCCCATGGACAGGCCGACGAAATGCGTGGACTGCACGCCCAGCGCGCGCAGCAGGGCGTGCAGATCATCAGCCAGCAGTTCCAGCGTGTAGGCGCCGGCCGGCGCGCTGCTGCCGCCGTGGCCGCGCGTGTCGTAGCGCAGCACCCTGTAGCGCCCGGACAAGCGCTTCACTTCCTCGTCCCACATGTGCAGATTGCAGGCAAGCGAATGGCTCAGCGTCAGCCACGGGCCTTGCCCCTCGACGAGGTAATTGATGTCGATGCCATTGGCTTTGATCTTCATGTCGGTGTCCTGGGTAGGGGATGACCGGGGGTCCGCTGCAAACCGCGCAAACACATCGCTCGCGCCGCCTTCGGCATCCGCCGCTGCCCTGTTCGCATTGCCGCGGACGCCGGTGCCGCGCTTGTCATTTTGACAGACGCCGCGGCTTTGCGCTTTTCCCGCCTTCGGTTTTCCCGGTGCGCGGCGCGAAAATGGCGAAAGTCCCGAGCGCCTGCGCCACCTGCTTGCGGCCGACGCTCAGATGCGACTCGAGCACGGCGATGCGGCCTCCGCGCTGCACCACCCGCGTGCTGCAGCGCAGCTTGCCTTTGCTCACCGGTAGCAGGAAGTGGATCTTGATTTCCACCGTGGCGCAGTACTCACCCGGCGCCAGCGTGGTATGCAGCGCCGCGCCCATCGCCGTATCGGCCATGGAGAACAGCGCGCCGCCGTGCACGACGCCGTTGGGGTTCAGCAGCCCGGGACGCACATCGAGCGCCGCGCTGCACTCGCCGCTGCCGCGCCGGCCGAGGCGCAGTGTGAAGCCGACGAGATCGGCGAATGGATTGTTCAAATGTGCCCCTCGATAAATGACTGGCCGGCCGCCGCCCCCCGGCCGATTGCGTACGCTCGATCATGCCCCTCAGTCGCGCACGCGCGATATGCGAATCACCTCCGGTATCCGGCGCAGGCCGCGTTTGATGCGCGCCAGATGCTGGCGATCGGTGACCTGCAGCGTGAAATGCATGTTGGTATAGGGGCTGCGGTCCTCGTCCATGTTGATGCCGTCGATGTTGGCGCCGTCCGCTGCAATCGCCCCAGCCACTTTGGCGAGCACGCCGCGCTCGTTGAGCACGGTCACGTGAACGCCGACATCGAACTGGCGCGCGGGCTCCGGCGCCCATTCCACGTCCAGCCACTTGTCCGGGTCGGTGCGCGATTTTGCCGCGGTCGGGCAATCGTGCGTGTGGATCACGATGCCCTGGCCTTTCTTGATCGAGCCGATGATGGGATCGCCGGGAATCGGGCGGCAGCATTTGGCAAACTGCACCACCATGCCCTCGGAGCCGCGGATCACGATCGGCCCGGCGTTGCCCTCGGTGAGCGGCTGCTCCGAGGCCGCCAGCAGCCGCCTCGCCACCACCGCCGCAAAGCGCTTGCCCAGGCCGATGTCGGCGAACAGTTCCTCGCGCGACTTGGCGGTGATGTCGCGCAGCAATTTCTCCCACAGTTCCTTGCCGATCTCGGACAGATCGGTATTGAGCGCGCGCAGCGCCTGATTCAGCAGCCTTTCGCCGAGCTCGACCGATTCCTCGTAGTGCATGGTCTTGAGGAAGTGGCGGATATGCGAGCGCGCCTTGCCGGTCTTGACGTAATTGAGCCAGCCGGGATTGGGATTGGCGTGCGGCGCGGTGATGATCTCGACGCGGTCGCCGTTCTTGAGTTCGGTGCGCAGCGGCACCGGCTCGTAGTTGATCTTGGTGGCGACGCAGCGGTTGCCGACCTGCGTGTGCACCGCATAGGCGAAATCGACCGCCGTCGCGCCGCGCGGCAGCGCCATGATCTTGCCCTTGGGCGTGAATACGTAGACTTCGTCCGGGAACAGGTCGACCTTGATGTGTTCGAGGAACTCCGCGGCGTCGCCGCTCTCGTTCTGGATGTCGAGCAGCGACTGCAGCCAGCTGTGCGTCTTGTGCTGCAGTTCGTTGAGGTTGGCATCGGAGGTCTTGTACAGCCAGTGCGAAGCGACGCCCGCCTCTGCCACGCGGTGCATGTCACGCGTGCGGATCTGGATTTCTACCGGCGTGCCGAACGGGCCGATCAGCGTGGTGTGCAGGGCCTGATAGCCGTTCACCTTGGGTATCGCGATGTAGTCCTTGAACTTCCCCGGCACCGGCTTGTACAGGCTGTGCAGCGCGCCCAGCGCGAGATAGCATGAAGCCGTGTCTTCGACCACGACGCGGAAGCCGTAGATGTCGAGCACCTGCGAGAACGACAGGTTCTTCTCCAGCATCTTCTTGTAGATGCTGTACAGGTGCTTCTCGCGCCCGGTGACCTCGGCCTTGATGCCGGTTTCGGGCAGGCGCTTCTTGATCGCGTCCAGTATCTTGCCCACCACCTGGCGGCGGTTGCCGCGCGCCGCCTTGGTCGCCTTCGCCAGAACGCGGTAGCGCAACGGGTGCAGATGCGAGAACGCGAGTTCCTGCATCTCCTGGTACAGGCTGTTGAGCCCGAGCCGGTTGGCGATGGGCGCGTAGATCTCCAGCGTCTCGCGCGACACGCGGCGCCGCTTCGCCGGCGGCACCGCATCGAGCGTGCGCATGTTGTGCAGGCGGTCGGCGAGTTTGATCAGGATGACGCGCACGTCGCGCGCCATCGCCAGCAGCATCTTGCGGAAATTCTCGGCCTGCGCGTCCTGCTGCGACTGGAACTCGATCTTGCCCAGTTTGGACAAGCCGTCGACGAGCTCGGCCACGGGTTTGCCGAAGCGCTTGCTGATCTCCGCCTTGGAGACCTTGGTGTCCTCCATGACGTCGTGCAGCAGCGCCGCCATCAGCGCCTGCGGGTCGAGATGCCAGTCGGCGAGGATCCCCGCCACCGCCAGCGGGTGCGAGATGTAGGGTTCGCCCGAATCGCGGTACTGGCCCTCATGGGCCTTGCCGCTGAATTGGTACGCTTCCTCTATGCGCTCGATATCGGGCGCTTTGAGGTAGTGGGCAAGGTTGCCGGTGAATTCGGCGAGAGCGTTCATGTTTGTGGGCAGCCCCGCCGCGGCAAGAAAGCGGGGGAAACCCGCCCGGTGCTTACGTGGCGTGCGCCCGCGTGAGCAGTTCCTTGCCCACCTTGCCGGCAGCGATCTCGCGCAGCGCGATCACGGTGGGCTTGTCCTTGTCCGCGTCGACCAGCGGCGTCGCGCCATTGGTCAGTTGGCGCGCGCGGTAAGTTGCAGCCAGCGTCAGTTCGAACCGATTGGAGATCAGCTTCATGCAGTCGTCAACAGTGATGCGTGCCATGATATTCCTTGGTTGCGGGGCTGCCGCTAAGACGACACCCACCGGTTCAGTGCAGCGCGGAGGAACCATTCCTCCGCCTCAGTCGCAATTCAGTACTTAAACACCTCTGGATGGCGTTCGAGCTGGCGCGAATAGTCCAGCCTGGACGCACGCACGACCGCGATCAGATCGCGTCGCGCTTCTTCGAAGTCATTGTTAATAATAACATATTCAAACTCGGCTGCGTGGCTCATTTCGTCTCCCGCAACCGCTAACCGCCGCCGCACCACTTCTTCGCTGTCCTGCCCGCGCGCGCGCATGCGCCGTTCGAGTTCTGCAATTGAGGGCGGGAGGACAAATATGCCTATGGTGTCGGCAATGATCCGGCGCACCTGCTGCGCGCCCTGCCAGTCGATTTCGAGCAGGATGTCGCGCCCTGCGGCGCGCTGCG
>JAAOZY010000465.1 GCA_012274205.1 Betaproteobacteria bacterium | reverse complement strand
GCGCTGGGCGCTGGTCGATGTCCTGTGGGCAACAGCTGCCGCAATCGCCATCGGCGTACTCTGCGGCGCTGCGCTGGGCCGCTTGGGATGGAAGCTGCGCGGCGAACCGCCCGAACACAAACTCATGGACGACTTTCTCGGCCTCGGCCTGATCGGCGTGGTTTACGGCTTGAGCGTATTGGTCGAAGCGTGGGGATTTCTGGCAGTATTTTTCGCGGCCGTGGCGCTGCGCCAGACCGAAGTCAGGCTCGCCGCCGCCGGGGCGTTCGCCGATCGGGCGCAAACGGGCGAAATCGAACCGGTGCGCTCGAGCGCAAGCCTGGATAGCGCGCCAGTGAAGACCGTCAGCGGACGATCGCTGATATTCAAGGAACATCTCGAGCGGCTGTCGGAATTGATCCTTATCCTGCTGATCGGCGGCACGCTGTTTCTCGATTCGTGGACCTGGCGCGCGGTGGGACTGGCGTTGTTTCTGTTCCTGGTGGCGCGACCGGTCAGCGTCCTGATCGGCATGCTGGGCACTCGAACTTCGTGGCCGCTACGCGGCATGCTGGGCTGGTTCGGAGTGCGCGGCATCGGCTCACTGTACTACCTGATGTATGCCATCGAGCACGGACTCCCGGAGAAGTTGGCGCTGGAGCTCAGTCAATTGACGCTGATTGCGGTGGCACTTTCCATCCTTGTCCACGGAACCAGCGTCAAACCGCTGATGGGTTTATTCTGGCGCCACCGCAAGCACCTGCCGCCGGCATAAGCGTGGTCTGCCGATCGCCACTCCGCGTGCGCAGCCTGCGCGGCCTGTCCTGGACAAGAATCGCACGATCCGCTCGCCCAACCCTGTAGATTCCGCTGCGACCTGGCCAGGCGCGGGAAGATGCTTTGCATAGTTCTCGACGTGGCCGCAGCCGCGGCCGCGCCCCCAATGCAAAACGACCCCGAAGGGCCGTTTCTATTGTTGTACCGCACCGGCCTCTAGGCCCGCGGTTCGCCTTGCTCGTTGACGGTAACCGTGGCGCCGGGAGGCGTCGTCATTTGCACGCGATGCTCCTGCCCGCGGAAACTGTAGGTGACATCCCATTCGCTGGGTCGCGCCTGGCTGGGCACGCTTTCGCAACGCTTCACGTCCTGGGTCGCCGCCGCTTGCCCGGCGCCGCGATTGACGTTGGCCCCCACCGCGGCCCCGGCGACGAGGCCGCCGACCGTGGCGAGATCGTTGCCGCGTCCATTGCCCACCTGATGACCGAGTATTCCGCCGATGAGGGCACCGGCTATCGCCCCCGGAACGTTGGCTTTGCTTTGCTCCTGCGGAATCTGCTCCTGAGCGACCCAGCAACGCTGCTCGGGCGGGCCGACCACTGCCCGCACGGACGTGACGTTCGCCTCGTACAGACGCTCGTTCTGGCGCCGGCGGTAGTCCTGCTGCGCAACCGGCGCGGGTGCGTATCGACTTTCGTCGATGCGCGCGTTTCGGCTCACGTCGCGCACCGATGAAACGCGATCGTTCAAGCCCATCGCCGCAAGGGACGGATAGCTGCCCGGACGCAATACGGCGCAGCGGCCGCTGAACCGCGGGTTTTCGCAAACTTCCCAGCGGTCGCCTGCCACCACTACCGACGAGGCACGGTCGTTGAAGCCAAAACGCTCGAAGTCGCCGATCTTTCTTTCCGTGCTGAACGACCGCCCGGAAAAGCCTTCACCTTCGTAGAACGTGACTTTCGGTTTCGCGTCGCCGTCTGCGCTCGCGACCGGCGCCGGCGCATATCGATTTTCATCGATGCGCGCGTTCCGGGCTAAGGCGCGAGCCGACGAAACCTGGTCGTTCAAGCCCATCGCGGCCAGCGACGGATAATTGCCCGGACGCAATATGGCGCAGCGGCCGCTGAACCGGGCGTCCTCGCAGACCTCCCAACGTTCGCCAGTTACGGCAACCGACGAGGCGCGGTCATTGAAGCCATAGCGCTGGAAGTTGCCGACCTGCTTCTGCGTGGTGAAAGACCGTCCTTGAAAACCATCGCGTTCGTAGAAGGTGACGCTTGCAGCCGCCTGCGCGGCGACAGCCAATCCGGCCACCGTCAATGCCGTCCTCAATGCTGTATTCATTGTTGTCTCCTGTAAGTACGTTGTGCTTACCCGGGCCGACGCCGGGTTCCGCAATTCGATGAGCTTAAGCGAACCGCCCCGCCATTTCGGTACGCTGGGGCGCATAGCAAGGCTTTTCTGCGGGACCATCCGCGCGCGACGGATGTCGGCAAACGGCGCGCGTCCTTCTAGCGGCGCTCGTCCCGATTGGAAGCCCCATCGCGGTCACGCTCACGCTCACGGTCGCGGTCCATACGATCCGAACCGTCGTCGCGGCCACGGTCTGCGTGACGTCCGCCGCCGTCGCTGCGCGGAACCTCATAAGCCACACATCCGGAAAGCAAGCTGGTGATGGCGATCAAGAATATGGCAATCTTTTTCATGATTGCTCCTGATCAAAAACGATAGGCAATGCCCGCACTCGCGTAGTAATTCGAACTGCGCTCGGCAAGCGGGCTGCGCGCGGCGTCGCCATACAGGTGGCGCGACTCCAGGTTCCCCACCGCGATCCAATGCGGGCTCAGCTCGGCCGACCAGAGCAAGCCGTAGCTTGCAAACAACAGTCCACTTGCCGCATTGAACGCCGGTAGGCCGGTGGCTGCGGACTGCTGCTGCGTAATGCCGTAGAACGAGCCGGTCGACTGCGCGTTCGCCCACGTCGCCTGCGCAAATGCACCGGCGGAAAAAAACCCGCTGTGAAACACCCCGGCGCTGAGGCGCAAGTCTGCCTGAGCGCCCCGCCCGGCATCGCTGTGCTGTCGCACGCGTGCGAGCAGCGCAATCGGCATGGGGCCGACTTTGTGGTCCCATTCGAGATGCACACCGATTGACGCGCCTATGTCCACGTCCGCCAGGCCGCGACTCTGGAGGAAAGTGGATTCGCCCGATTTGCGCCCCGGCTCATAGGCCAGTTGCGCGCCTAGGTGCAGCCCCGGCGCAAGCTCCATCCGGGCGCCGCCCTCGAGCACGCCCTGCGTCGAGCGCACGAACCAGGGTGCGCCGTAGTAGCGCACAACCGGGACCAGCTCCGTTTGCCGAGTCGCCGAGCCATCGTATGCCGGCCTCAGGCGCAGACCCGGGCCTATCATCGCTTCTTCGGAAAGTTCTGCAAGCGCGGCCGGCGGCGCCATCAGACCCAAAGCGAAGGCCGCGACCAGGATGCCGGCTACGAACGGCCGGCGTGCGGGCCGGATAGCGTCCATCTGCGAGCGGGCTCCCATGCCCTTACTTGTCGGCTACGACCTTGATGTGATTGGTGACCGATACGACGCCTTTGACTGCGCGCGCGATCTCGACAGCCCGGTCCACCGCGGCCTGGCTCGCGGCTCTACCGCTCAGAACTACCGCGCCCTTCTTGTCGGTGTCGACCTTGATTTTCACCAGGCTCGAAAGCTTTTCCTCGGCCAGCTCGGCCTTGATTTTGGTGGTGATGACCGAGTCCTTGACGAACGCCTTGGGCGACGAACGGTCGGAATCGGAATCGGCGCTATGGCCAACAATCGGCAGCAACAACGCGCCGACGACGAAACAGCTTGCAGCAAGCTTCTTGTTCATTGAGTTTCCTTTTCGATTTAGATGTGAACCGGCGGGTCACTCTCTGCTTTGCCGCCCGCCGCCTCTGTGCGTCGCCGTACATACAGTGAAATTACGCTGGGGTAGCTTGGCACCAGCCCGGAACAAACGATGATGACCACCATGATTGCGGCCCTTTTCAAACCCCTCGCCCGGATAGATAGTGCGCCGGCGCGATGCGACCCGCGCACCGTCAGGCGCCCCATAAGTGCCGGGGAAGCCGGCGCCGGCCGATGAAAGCAACTGCGTTCGCGATACTGCTGGCCTGGTCGTCCGGATTGCTTGCGCAAGATTTCCCGCATCCGCCCTGCGCGGGTCCGCCACAGCCGTTTTACGCGAAGAACGGAGACCCGCCCAAGGTCCAAGTCTGGGAAAAGGACAGCCTGGCCTCGTGGACCCCTCCGCCGTGCACCGGATGGGCCCAAGGCGGCGGGGATCTGCTGATAGCGCTGGCGGGAACGTTCACGTACGCCGGGAGCGCCGACGCGCTCTTGAGCCGCTTCGGCGCGGTTTCCGCCATGCGCGGCATCCGCTATTGGTCCGCTACCGACAAGTCGTGGCGGGTCCTGGTCACCGAAGCCGCTGCACTCGACAAACCGGATGCGAAGGAGCGCCGCCCCGATTTTTCCGCGCGTGAGATGAAGACCGGCCTGGATCTGTTCTTCGCGCAGCACGATAGCCGCTCAACGGGTGAGGTCGTCTACAGGATGCGGGTGCGCGAGGCAGGTGCCGATCGTCTCGTCCTGGAACTGGAGAACGTGACCGCGGTGCATGTATTCTTTCTGACGTACTTCAGGCCGGGCGGCATGAAGTTCCTGTATTTTCTCGAGCGGCGCGCCGGCGAAAGCTGGGGATTCTACGCCCTGCTTTCGGCAGACAGCTGGTCGGTCAAGGGGAACGAAGCCTCGTTCATAAACCGCGTTACCGCTTTTTACCGGTATTTCACCGGCGCGCCGACCGATGGCGAGCCGCCGCTCGCACACTAGCCGCGATGAACCCGAAACAATCCCTCAATCTGCCGAATCATCGACGCGAATTAGATCGCAACCCTCTTCCTTGGCTTGATACATCGCAGTATCAGCCCGATTGAGGATGTTGTCCTGGCAGGTGTCATGTCTGCCAAACAACACTACGCCGATGCTCGCCGTGCACTGATGTTCAACGGTCGCATCCGCCGCTCCCCGTCGCTGGATTTTCAGAACATAGGGAACCGCCAGCGCGGTGCGGATCTTCCCGGCCACACTCGCGGCCTGCGATCTTGACTTGTCTCTGTCCGTGTCCAGATTACCGATCAACACCACGAACTCATCGCCGCCGAAGCGCGCCACGGTGTCCATCTCGCGCACACAGGCTTTCAGCCGGACCGCCGCCTCAATCAACAGCAAATCGCCAAGCGCATGCCCATGCACGTCATTGACCCGTTTGAATTTGTCCAGGTCGATGAACATCAATACGGCATAACCCTTAGTGCGCTTGCAGGCAACCATGGCCTGGCCCAGTCGGTCGCCAAGCAGCCGACGGTTGGGCAATTTGGTGAGCGCGTCATAGAACGCCATATGACGCAGCTGATCTTCCATCTGCTTGCGCTCCGAAATATTGCGGATATTGCACTGAATCACCACGACTCCGGCGCAGTCGTAGGCATTGCTGACAAATTCAACCGGCACCTCCGCCCCGGTCTTTGTCTTCAGCGGAAGATCTTCGTACCGGACATAGCCCTTCGTCTGCAGCTGCACGAACATTTCCCTGCTCTCGGCCCGGTCCGCAAACGGACCAACCTCCCACAGCTTTTTCCCGAGAAATTCCGTGTGCGAGTAGCCGAGCAGTTCGACCAGATAGGGATTGACGTCCTCGATCTGGCCGGTGTCGAAGTTAAGCAGCAGAATGCCGTCGCGAGCGGTTTCGAACAGCCGGCGATAGCGGCTTTCTGAAACCCGCAATGCGGCGAGCAAGTGATCATCACGCGCATCGAGAGTGGATGCAGTCCCGGGGCGCGGCGGATGTTTCTCGTTCACGTGAGTCAGCGCAGTTTTCCCTGATTGCCCAGCATGGGTTCGCCTGCACCGGCGGTCTGTACGGAAACGCACATAAGGTCGTTTCGAACGAGTCGGCGCATTGGCGCGCTGGAAAAACCTATTTACACGGCGAATGGGCACATCAAACGCTCTGTGCCATTTGGAACATATGCACGCGCTTTGACAATAGTCAAGGAACACCGCCATCGGGCCGACTAGATTCAAAGCGCAGGCAAAGGCGACAGGCGGTCGGTTTTCCCAGGGGGGCCACAATGTCATCACGCGACGCAGTTCCGTTTTATCCGAAAACGAGGTACGCGTCCAGGGGACGCGAAGCCGCGCTGGCTGCGCAGCATTCTCCCCTGGGAAACCGTCTCCTTCAAGCGCTGCCGCCCGAGGACTACGAGCGTCTGCGGCCTGCTCTGGAGCCCGTCCCTTTGCCGCGGGGCTGGACCCTTTACCACGGCGGTGACCGCCACCAACACCTGTATTTCCTGACTGCGGGCATCGTTTCCAGGCGCCACGTGATGGCAAATGGGGCGAAGACCGAATTCGCGCTTACCGGCAGCGAAGGGGTGATCGGCGTCGCGTCGATCCTGGGCGGAGAAAGCCTCCTGAGCGAGGCAATAGCGCTGACCACCGGCTTCGCCTACACGCTGGAGGCGGCGCGGCTGGAACATGAACTCAGGCATTGCAAGCCTCTGCTGCGTTTGCTGCTGCGCTACGCCATGGCGCTGGTCACGCAGGCGGGACAGATTGCGGTGTGCAACCGCCACCATTCGGTGGAACAGCAACTGTGCCGCCACATCCTGTCAAGCCTGGACCTGCTGCATTCGGACCATCTGACCCTGACGCAGGAAATGATCGCCGACAGCCTGGGCGTGCGCCGCGAAAGCGTCACCGAGGCCGCACGCCTGCTGCAACAGGCGGGGCTGGTCCGCTACAGCCGCGGCTTCATTACCGTACTTGATCGCTCGCGCCTGGAAACGCGCGCGTGCGAGTGCTATGCGGTGGTCAGGCGCGAGTATGCGCGCCTGCTGCCGCCCGCAAGCACGACGGGCGCGACCGGTCTTCGCGCAATCGATATCCTCCGTGCGTGCGGCGATGCAGGAAGCCGCTGGCGGTCCGGGGCGTCGGGCGGATACTGCGCGCCGCCGCAATAGTCTCTTTCAAGATGCGGGGATCACTCTCCTCATACTCCCCCGATATTGGCCCTTGCAAAATTTCATTTTGCAAGGGGTTCCAAGCATAAGCGAGCCATGCGCCGCAGCGCCGCCCGAGCCGGCCGCTGTCGCGCAGAGCGCGGTTCAGGCCGGCGGCAGCAGGATCAGCGTCCGTTGGCGCAGATATTCCCTGCGCTTCATGCCCAGATATTCGGCCTCTTCCATTTCATGCAACTGGCGCGGATAGCGCTCGATGGCGGCGAACCAGTCGCGTGTACGCTTTTCCCGGCGTCCCTGCATCGGCGCGGACACGGCGCCGAGAAATGCCTCGACTGCGAGGTAATAGCGCATGGTGTTGCGTTCCACCAGTCCGCGGATGCCGCCGATGTACACCGGCCGGCCGCCCGATCCTGCGTCGATAAGGGCAAATCCCACCTTGTTGCGCCCGATGGTGGCGAGATAGACCTGCAGTGCAAGCCGTCCCGCCAAACCGTAGGAAAACGAATACGTGAAATGCATGAACGAGCGCCCGGCATCCAGCGGGACGGCTTCGAGCGCGATGCGGTAGTCGCGCGTGCTGAGCGGCCCCGAGTCTGCGTTCAGTTTCACCTGCAGAAAGTTTGCCGTTTCGGCGGCGACGCGGTATGCAAAGTCCAGGCGATAGGCTTGCTCCAGCGGCTCGTCGTATTTCCTGCCGATGCTGAGCTTCAGGACCGGTCCGCGGCTGTCCGGCGAGGCGCGGCAGTACTTGGTATTGACGTGAAGCATCAGAATATCGCACCAGTCGTCCGGATTGACCAGCGCGGCACGCACCACCGCAAACGGGTAATCGACGCGCGCATAGACCTCACCCTTCACGCCCTCGGCCGTTTCGCTGGATTCCAGGTACAGCGGCCGCTGGAACTGATTGTGGTCGAGCCGATTCTGCAGATCCTCATACCTGGCGTGCAGAGCTGCGGCTGAAACGGCGTCCACCTCGCCGGCCTGGACCAGGCGCGCGCCCATGCCTGACAGGACGATGGCAAACACCACCGCCGCGGCCGGACACGAGCGTTGCAGGATGGATCGCGCGAAGATGCGCATCCAGGCGGATGGCTTGCAGCGGCTACAAACGGTGACAGTAGAAGGCATTCGGAGCCGGCTCCCGTGCAAAATAGCAGCTCCCGGCAATCAGCCTGACCGGGGGGCCGAAATCCGCCAAGCAGTACAGGAGGAGGAGAGACGCCTGGCGGGGGAGAAGACCGGATCATCCCCCAAGGCCTGCGCCTGATCTGTACGTCATCGCACATACTAAAAGAATATGACCGGCCTGAGCCTGACGGCATTGGCGTGTTTTCAAAATCGGGGCTGCCGCCAAAGCCGCACGGCCGCGGAACATGGCCGTATAAGTGCGCGGGCGCACAGAGTTCGCCGTGCCGGGCGCCGATAATTATGCGTCACGGAGAGGACCGCCATGCAGGACGCCATTACACCGTCAACAAGCACATCCGCAGATAACAGTCCGGCGCAGGTGAATGCGGCGCGGCCAGGGCCCTTTGCTCCGGTCGTCGCCAAGCCCGCCAGCGCGCGCTGGCGGCGGCCCGGCGCCATTGCGCTGGCGCTGGGCGCGAGCGCGCTGCTGGCATTCGGCGCGTATTACGCATGGCAAACCTGGGTTTCGCCGGGCAGTTCCGCCAGCCCGGTTCTTACTGCGGTGGCCACGCGGGGCAACCTCGAAGACACGGTCACGGCGACCGGCACCCTCCAGCCCAAGGATTTTGTGGACGTCGGCACCCAGGTCTCGGGGCAGCTGAAGAAGCTGCATGTCGACATCGGCGCCATCGTCAAGGCCAAGGACCTCCTCGCCGAGATCGATCCGTCGGTGTACCAGGCCAAAGTCGACGGCGATCAAGCCCAGTTGCTCAACCAGCACGCGCAGCTTGCCGACAAGCAGGCGCAGCTCGCGCTCGCCGAGCTTCAACTCACGCGCCAGCAAAACATGACGCGCGAGGAGGCGACTACGGCCGATGCGCTGCAAAGCGCCGAGGCGGCGCGCAAATCGGCGATCGCACAGCGCGACTCGATCGGGGCGCAGATACAGCAGACCGCGTCCACCCTGCGCGGGGACGAGGCGAACCTCGGCTACACCAAGATCTATGCGCCGATTGCGGGCACCGTTGTGTCACAGGCGGCGAAACAGGGCCAGACCCTGAATGCCAACCAGCAGGCGCCCATCGTCATGCGCATCGCGGATCTGTCGACGATGACGGTGCAGGCACAGGTGTCGGAAGCAGACGTACCCAAGCTGCACCTTGGCATGGACGTCTACTTCACCACACTGGGCGGGAGCAACCGCCGCTTTTATGGCAAGCTGCGACAGATTCCGCCGACACCGACCGTGGTGAACAACGTCGTGCTCTACGATGCCTTGTTTGACGTGGCGAACCCGGATCAGGCGCTGATGACGCAGATGACGGCCCAGGTGTTCTTCGTCGTCTCGAGCGCGAAGGACGCGGTGCTGGTACCGCTCACCGCCCTGCGCCCGGTGGCGGCAGAACGGACGCCGGGCACGAAACGAACCGCGGGCGCCGATGCGCGCAACCAGTTCGCCAACGGACGCGCGCTGCTCAGCGTCGTCGACGCGGCTGGCAGGATGGCAGAGCGGGAAGTGAAAGTCGGCGTGATGAATCGCGTCTCGGCGCAGATTCTCTCCGGCCTCGAGCCTGGCGAAAAGGTGGTGATCGGCGCCAAGGCACCCGCTGCGGTTTCGCCGGCAAAGGCGAGCAGCTCGCTGGTGCCCGCCGCCGCCCAGGGGAGAGGCCGCCCGTGAAATCGGACCTGGGCCCTGGCGTGCTTGCACGCCCCACGGAGCCCGCTTCCGCCCCGCACCCGGCAAGCGCTCCCCTGATCGAACTGGTCGACGTGGTCAAGACCTATCGTAGCGGGGAACTGGACGTCGAAGTGCTCCACGGGGTCAGTCTGAAAATATACGCCGGCGAGTTTCTCGCGATCATGGGCGCGTCGGGCTCGGGCAAGACCACGCTCATGAACATGATAGGCTGCCTCGACCGGCCGACTTCCGGCACCTACCGCTTCATGGGCGAGGACGTGTCGGGCTTCGAGCGCGACGAACTTGCGCGGCTGCGGCGCGAGGCGTTCGGCTTCGTTTTTCAGAGCTACAACCTGATCGGCACCGCGTCCGCGCTCGAGAACGTCGAGGTGCCGGCAGTTTATTCGGGCATGCCACCGGCGGAACGCGACGCACGCGCCAAGGAGCTCCTTGGCTCGCTCGGCCTGGGTGACCGGCTTCAACATCGGCCCAGCCAGCTCTCGGGGGGGCAGCAGCAGCGCGTGTCCATCGCGCGCGCGCTGATGAACGGCGGGCGCATCGTGCTCGCCGACGAGCCCACCGGCGCGCTCGACAGCAAGAGCGGGGTCGAAGTCATGGCGCTGCTGCAGGATCTGTCCGCCCGCGGGCACACGGTCATCCTCATTACGCACGCACTCGACATTGCCGCGCAGGCGAAGCGGATCATCGAAATCAGGGATGGCCGGATCGTGAGCGATCCGGGCCCGCAATTGTCGGGCGAGCGGCCGCCTGCCGACATCGCGCCGGCACGCGACGAGGGCGGCGCTTCCTTTGTCGGCGGGGCCTACGAGGCGGCGAAGACCGCGGTGCGCGCCCTGCACGCCAACCTGTATCGCACCGTGCTCACCCTGCTCGGCATCGTCATCGGCGTCGCCTCCGTGATAGCCATGCTCGCGATCGGCGACGGCGCCAAGCAGATCGTGCTCGATCGCATCAGCGCCATGGGCACGAACCTGCTGCTCATCCGTCCGGGCCAGCCGAACCGCAGGGGCGTGGGCGGGACCGTCGCCTCGCTGGTTCCGGAGGATGCCGACATGATCGCCGCACTGCCCAACGTGCTCGCCGCGGTGCCCGAACTGGGCGGGAACGTCACCGCGCGTTTCGGCAATTCCGACTACCAGACCCAGGCGAACGGCACCTCCGCCACATTTCCGGTGGCGCGCAACTGGCCGCTCAGCCGCGGGATATTCTTTTCATCGGCTGACATGAAGAGCTACGCGTCGGTGGCCGTGCTCGGCCAGACCGTCGCCGACAAATTGTTTCCGGCTGATGTCGACCCGATCGGGCAGTACATCGTGCTCAACAACGTGATGTTCCAGGTCATCGGCCTGATGGCGGTGCGCGGCGCCTCGCCCCAGGGCCAGGATCAGGACGACGTGGTGATGGTCCCGCTCACCACCGGCGGGCTGCGCCTGTTCGGGCAGCGCTTCCTGCGCACCATTACGGTGGCGGTGGACGATGTAGCGCTCATCGACGAAACGCAGGAGGCAGTGACGGCGCTGCTGCAATCGCGCCACCAGAGCACGGACTTCCAGATCCGCAATATGGCTTCGATCCTCGATACCGCCACCGACACGCAGAACACGCTCACGGTCCTGCTGGGCTCGGTCGCCGCGATATCCTTGTTGGTGGGGGGCATCGGCGTGATGAACATCATGCTGGTGAGCGTGACTGAACGCACGCGCGAGATCGGCATCCGCATGGCCACCGGGGCGCGCATGCGCAACATCCTGCAGCAGTTCCTCACCGAGGCGCTGGTAGTGTCGCTGCTCGGGGGCGCGATCGGCGTGGCGGCGGGTCTTTCCGCGGCGGCGATCATCGCGGCCTTCGGCACGCCGGTCAAGTACTCGATCGGCCCGGTGCTGCTCGCCTTCGGCTGCGCTTTCATGACCGGCCTCGTCTTCGGCTACATGCCGGCGCGCAAGGCCGCGCGGGTGGACCCGATTGTGGCCCTCGCAACATGATCGACGCAATACGCCGCTTTCCGCTAATTCCTGCCGTGCTGGCCGCGCTTGCGCTGGGCGCCTGCGCAACTGCCGGCGATCCCCCGGCGCCCGCGCCCGCAATGCCCGCGGCGTGGGCAGAGTCGGGCGCCGCGGATGCGGCTGCGCCGGCGCGGGACTGGTGGCGCGGCTACGGCTCGGTGGAACTCACCGCCTTGATCGATGCGGCGATGCGCGCAAGTCCCGACATGGCAATCGCCGCCGAACATGTGCGCCAGGCCGAGGCGCAGGTGCGCATCGCCGGTTCGACCCTGTTTCCGGCGCTGAACTTCGGCGCGGCGACCGGCAGGCGCGAGACGCGCCCGCAGGGCGGGCCATGGCGCGGCGCGAATTCGTCGGACGCGGCATTCAGCGCAAGCTACGAGGTCGATTTGTGGGGCAGGAACGCTGCAGGCGTGCGCGCGGCGACATCGTCGCTGCGCGCCACCCGCTTCGACCGGGAGACGGTCCGGCTCACACTTGTCGCCGGCGTCGCCGACGCTTACTTCCAGTTGCTGTCCTTGCGCGGGCGCCTCGCGATCGCGCAGAGCAATCTGGCGATCACCGAGCGCGTGTTCAAGGTGGTCGATGCGCGCGCGCGCAACGGCGCGGTTTCGGCGCTCGACGTGGCGCGCCAGCAGGCGGCGGTCCTGGCGCAGCGCGCCGCGATTCCGGCGCTCGAGTTGCAGGAACGCCAGACGCTGTTCGCGCTGGCGATACTGCTGGGGAGGCAACCGGAATCATTCGATGTCGCGGCTTTGACCGTTGCTGATGTTCTGGTGCCGCCGATCGGTGCCGGCATTCCCGCGGCCTTGCTGGTGCGCCGGCCCGATCTCGCCAGCGCCGAGGCGCAACTCGCCGCCGCCAACGCCAATGTCGCCGCCGCGCGCGCCGCATTGCTGCCGGGCATCTCCTTGACCGGTTCAGCCGGCCTTGCAAGCGAGGTGCTGCTCAATTTCCTCAGCGCTCCGACTGCCGCAATTGCAATCGGCGCCTCGCTGTCGCAGCCGATTTTCGACGGCGGCCGCCTGCGCGCGCAGGTCGACGTGGCGGCTTCGCGCGAGCGCGAACTGGTCGAGAACTACCGCAAGTTCGTCCTCGCCGCGCTCGCGGACGTCGAGAGCGCGCTTGCCGCCGGTGGCCGCAGCGTGGACCAGGAAATTCTGCAGCAGCAGGTGCTGGTGCAGGCGCAGCTCGCGCTGCGGCTCGCCGAAGTACGCTACCGCGAGGGGGCCGACGACCTGCTGACGGTGCTCGATGCGCAGCGCACGCTGTTTCAGGCGCAGGATCAGCTCGCTCTGGTACGCCTCGCGCGGCTGCAGGCCTCCCTCGGCCTGTTCAAGGCACTCGGCGGCGGATGGACGAATCCGGATCGAGCGTTTCCAGGATGACTGGATGCTGCGCAGGCCCGCGACAATCGTTTGCGCGCGAAGTCCGGCGGCAACACCGATTCCCCCGGATTTGTCGGGCCAAGCGTGACCTTGCAAGCATCTGCTTCCTTCCGGAACCCCACAATCAAACCGAAGAGAACGGAAAATGGCGTCATACGTTTATATTGCCGGCGTCAAGGACAGGAACTCCGCCGACGCCTGGCAGAAGACCGGCTACAAAAGTTTGTCCGCCTGGATAAGCGCGGCTGGTGCGAAGAAGATTCGAATTTCCGGCCTCGGCCCGGCTGGCGCTTACTGCTTCGCGTTGCCTGATGGCCGGCGGGTCGAGGCCGAATTGCTGGACGAGAAGACGATGCGCGTGCCCCGCGCTATCGCGGGGCGTATTCGCACTTCGAGCGCGCGGGCGATTCTCGCGCCATTGCTTAATGAAGGATATCCAATGCTCAAGCACGAATTGCGGCAAGACGACGGGATACTGGTGCTACATCCGGAAGGGCCGCTTGACGCGGCAGACTTTACGACGCTGGCGCGGGACGTCGATGTCTATCTGGAGCGGCATGGGATGCTGCGTGGCGTGTTGGTCCGCGCAAAGTCGTTCCCAGGCTGGAAAGACTTTGGCGCGCTGCTTGCCCACCTGAAATTCCTCAAGGCGCATCTTCAGAGAATGGAGAAAGTCGCGATTGTCGCAGATGGTCCCATTGCGACTCTAATGCCGAACATTGCAAACCATTTCGTCCATGCGCAGGTGCAACACTTCGACCTTGCGCACGAGGACGCGGCCTGGGCCTGGCTCAAGCAAAGCGGGAACGCCGAGATGCGCCCAGCCGCGTAAAGCGCCGACGCGGCGATCGATTTCAGCATGCCTGCGATCGCGAACCGGTAGCGCAGCCGGTTTGCCCCAACGGATTGCGATTGGCGTGCGCACCGCTGCCGGCTATCTCTACTGCCGCGCCTTCAGGTTCGCCGTAGCGGCTGCGATTTGCTTGGTTGCGCACTCGATGCGGCGTGACGCCGCGAAAGAATCCCATTATGCGTGCCAGCGCACTGAATCGGCCGGGATCAACGCGTAGTCTCATTGGCAATCGCAATGCGCCGACAGGATGCACGCCCGTGCTTATGCGTGCAGGTCGGCTGCGGACGTGATGCTGAAGTGGCGATGGCCTGATCCGCCGACGCTGATCATTGTCGCCGGAAACTGATCAATTCTGGGTGACTGCTCACAATAACGTGCGTAGTCCTTGTTGGCCAAATAAAGGAAATTACCATGAACTATTCGAAACCGTTTGTCGCTGGAGTGCTGGCGCTTGCGCTGGGTGGGTGTATCACGCTTCCTGCGGGTCCGGCCGGACCGCAGGGCGCAACCGGAGATACCGGCGCAACCGGGTACACCGGGGCGAGCGGCGGGACCGGCGCAACCGGAGCGACCGGATACACGGGCGCAACCGGTAATACAGGTGCAACCGGCGATACCGGCGCTACCGGCTACACCGGCGCAACCGGGGATACCGGCGCTACCGGATACACCGGCGCCACCGGTCATACTGGAGCAACAGGTGCTACAACCGGCACCGTCGTGATCGTGCCGGCCAAGTAAGGACTGCCAAGGCCGGGCATCGAACCGGATCCGAAACGACAGCGGATCGATTGCCCGGCTCCCATTTAGCCGCTCGGGCGGTATCGCCAGCGCAGTTCGAATGCAGTCTCGAACAGACTCTGGTTCCCGGGCAGGTTCGCGTCCGCGGCGATGACCCGGTATAGCCAGGGCGAGGTGTCGTGCTCGGGCCACTTGTGCGCGAGCCCGCGGCGCATCGCGGCCACACCTGTCGCCAGATTCAGCCAATGCTCTGGTGTCGCCTGTTTCAGGTAGAGCACTGAGGCGATATCCGCCAGCGCTTCGACCCAGGTTTGCAGCGTGCCGCTCTCCACTGCCCCCATGTAGCCCTGAACCGTCATACGGTCGCTGCTGAAGCCGGGCGGCAATACCTTGTCGAAGCGCTTCCTGATATAGGCTTCGCGATACTCGATGCAATGCGCCACCTCGTGCACTGCCATAGCGGTCAACAGCACGGGCAGGTCGTTTGCGGCGATGGTTTCGAAATACTGGGTCAGCCCGTCTTCGGGCTTGGTGTTGTAGAAAATCTGGCAGCTGCCGGTGTCGACGTTCAGTATCGCGCCAAGCAGGGGTTGGGTCAGGCCGGCTTTTCGCGCGTCGAATATCTCCACTTCGAGGCGTTCCGCGTGGGCCAGCGTCGCGGCGCTTTCGATCGCGGTGCGCAACTGGCCTTCGGTCGGATACGCCGCAGGATGCTCAGGCTGGCTCCTCGGCAGCGCCTGGGCCAAACATATGCCGCAAACCAGCAACAGCAATGTCGCGATGCACGTTTTCATGGCTTCCCTCCATGGATCCGTAGGCTCCCGTATTGCTCCGCCGGGATGCCACTGCAGCGCAAGTATGTCGCTTTGCTGCGCTAATCACAATAAGCAGGTTTAGTCTGTGTGTTAGCGTACATATAGTGAAAGACATCCTGATAATCCTTGCGCTGCCCGGGCAAGTCGCAACGACGCCATCGGCGGGCCGGGTGAAGCAGCGCGCAATGGCCTGACGCAGCAGGAAGAGCAAGACGGTCCTGCGGGGCCGTTTTGCATTGCTTCGCGTTTGCCGGCGCTCAAGCGAGGTGCTGCTCAACTTCCTCAGCGCTCCGACTGCCGCAATTGCAATCGGCGCCTCGCTGTCGCAGCGTATCCCGGATTCAGTCGCTGCCCGGGCCTTCGTTCACCAACTTCTCGCGGATAGCGAGCAATTCCTTGCGCCGCTTTGCATCGGTTTCCGGATAGCGCATGTTGAGCGCCTTGAAGGTATCGACGATGATCTGGGCGATGATCAGCCGGGCGTTCTCCTTGTCGTCGGAGGGCACCACATACCAGGGTGCCGTTTTGGTGCTGGTCGCGCCGAGGCAGGCTTCATAGGCCTGCATGTACTGCTTCCAGAACTTCCGTTCCTCGATGTCGGCGAGGCTGAATTTCCAGTTCTTCTCCGGCGCGTCGATGCGATCGAGAAAGCGCTTGCGCTGCTCTTCCGCCGAAATGTGCAGAAAGAACTTGATGATGCGCGTGCCGTTTCGATACAGATGGTGCTCCAGATTCACGATGGAGCGATAGCGCTCCTGCCACACCGTCTTCTTGTCGAGCAATCCGTCCGGCAGCCGCTGTTCGCGCAAAATTTCAGGATGCACGCGCACGATCAGCACTTCCTCGTAATAGGAGCGGTTGAAAATGCCGATGCGGC
>JAAOZY010000072.1 GCA_012274205.1 Betaproteobacteria bacterium | reverse complement strand
GCCGACCTGGTGCTGTGGCGGCCGGCCTTCTTCGGCGTCAAGCCCACGCTGATCCTCAAGAGCGGCATGATCGCCGCCGCGGCCATGGGCGATCCGAACGCGTCCATCCCCACGCCGCAGCCGGTGCACTACCGCCCGATGTTCGGCGCCTTTGGCGGCGCGCTCGCCACCTCGGTCACTTTCGTGTCGCAGGCGGCGCTGAAGAACCCCAAGATCGCCTCGCTCGGCCTGAAAAAGCCGCTGGTGACGGTGCGCAACACGCGCAAGCTGGGCAAGCGCGACATGGTGCTCAACGACTACCTGCCGCATATCGAAGTCGACCCCGAGACCTACAAGGTCAAGGCCGACGGCAAGCTGCTCGAATGTGAGCCAGCCAAAGTGCTGCCGCTGGCGCAGCGCTATTTCCTGTTCTGATCGAATCGCCGTGCTGACCCTGACGCGACGCTGCGAATCCGTGGCCGAGCCCTACGGCGAGCTGCTGCTGCCGTTCGAGCTGCGCATGCGCAGCCGGCTGCGCACGCGCCTGGTGTCGGGCGAGGAAGCGGTGCTCAAGACCGAGCGCGGCGCGATATTGCGCGGCGGCGAATGCCTGCAGGGCGAAGACGGCAGCGTGGTGCGGGTTTGCGCGGCGCCGGAAGAAGTCATGCACATCGTCTGCGCCGACGCGTTCGAGCTCACGCGCGCAGCCTATCACCTGGGCAACCGCCATGTGCCGGTCGAGATCGGCGAAGGCTACCTGCGCATCGCCGCGGATCACGTGCTCGGCGACATGCTGCTCGGGCTGGGCGCGCAGGTGGAGGCGCGCGTAGCGCCGTTCGAGCCCGAATCCGGCGCCTACGGCGGCGGCCACGCGCACCTCGACGCAGGCGCGCACGGCGGCAGGATCCACCAGTACGAGAACAACGATTAGGAAACTACACCGACCCGCCACCCGCGCGTTGCCGGTGAACGCGGGATGCAGCGGCACCTGGAGTCCAGTCAGCGCATGAAGCTCGATCAACTCGAAACCCCCTGCCTTGTGCTCGATGAGGTGAAGCTCGAAGCCAACGTCGCGCGCATGCGCGCGCACCTCGACCGGCTGGGGGTGGCGCTGCGCCCGCACCTGAAGACGGCGAAATCGATAGACGTGGCGCGGCGCGTACTGCACCCGTCCGGCCAGGCGATTACCGTATCGACGCTGAAGGAAGCCGAATATTTCTTCGATCATGGCATTGCCGACATCCTTTACGCGGTCGGCCTCACGCCCAACAAATTCCAGCATGTCACTGCGCTGCGCCAACGCGGCGCGCAACTGTCGGTCATCCTCGATAACATCGACGCGGCCAGGGCCCTTGCCGCGCATGCGCGAACGACGCAGGATCGCATTCCGGTCCTGATCGAAATCGATTGTGACGGCCACCGTTCCGGCATCGCGCCCGGCGACCGCGCCTTGCTGGACGTCGGCCACGCCCTCGCCCAGGGTGCTTGCGAGTTGCGCGGGGTCATGACCCACGCCGGCAATTCGTACAATCAGGACACGGTGGACGGCATCAAAGCGATTGCCGCCCAGGAGCGCGATGCCGTGGTGACTTCGGCCACCGCCTTGCGCGCGGCGGGACTCCCCTGCCCGGTGGTGAGCGTAGGCTCGACGCCGACCGCGACGTTTGCCGAAGATCTTCGCGGCGTAAGCGAAGTACGCGCCGGCGTGTTCATGTTCTTCGACCTGGTGATGGCCGGCATCGGCGTGTGTTCGGTCGACGACATCGCCATTTCGGTGCTTGCCACCGTGATCGGCCACCAGCGCGAAAAAGGCTGGATCATTGTCGACGCGGGCTGGATGGCGATGTCACGCGACCGCGGCACGATGAAGCAGAAGGTCGATCAGGGCTACGGCATCGTTTGCGACGCGCACGCCAGACCCTACACTGACCTCATCATGACCGATGCCAACCAGGAACATGGCATCCTCGCCCTGCGCCCGGGCGCGCAAAGCGCCTTGCCCGACCTGCCGCTCGGTTCATTGCTGCGCATCCTGCCGAACCACGCCTGCGCCGCCGGCGCGCAGCATCCGGCCTATCAGGTTCTGCGCGGCGCGGCGGATGAGATCAGCGCGGTCTGGCCGCGCATCGGCGGATGGTGAAGCGGTCCGGTCGTAGTCGCCGGCGCAGGCAATCGCAGGCGAGGACAGGTGCGTGACCGCGCTCCTGCGCAAAAGGAGATATCATGCGCGGAACGGGCCATTTCGGCGATGCGATCCCATGAGTGCAGCGACCGGCGTTCCTCGCGCAGCAGCAATCTACCTTGGCATCGTCCAGTTTCTGTTCGCGACCACCTGGGTCCTGTACGTCATCTACCTCCCGGCGCTGGCGGAGAATGCGGGAATAGGAAAGCACTGGATACCGTGGATACTGGTCGCGGACCAGGTGATCATCGCGGTAATGGACGTGATCACCGGGTTCTGGGCCGACCGGGTGCGCGCAGGGCTGGCACGACTCGGGGGCTGGATCCTGGCGCTCTCGGGGGCATCGTGCATCGCTTTCATCGCGATGCCCTTCGCCGGCGCGAGCGCGACGACTCTTCTCGGACTGATCCTCATTTGGGGACTTACTTCCTCTGCGCTGCGCGCCCCGCCCTGGGCACTGCTCTCGCGCTACGCCGCGAAGCCCAGCGTGCCCTGGCTCTCCACGCTGGTGCTGACGGGCACCGCGCTCGCTGCGGCGCTCGCTCCGTTTCTGGGAATCGCGCTCCGGGACGTGGACCCGCGCGTGCCTTTCGCCCTCTCGACCCTGACCCTGCTCCTGACGGTCGGCGGCCTCGTATTCGTCGAGCGCCGCCTTGCAGCCGCCGCGCCCGCGCCTGCGGGTGAACGCGAACCGGTCCACGACCTCGGCACCCCCGAGGCAAAGCGCGAGGTCGCCCTGTACTTCGCGGCCCTGCTGGTCATGGCTGCAAGCTTCCAGGTCCACTTTGCGCTCAATTCGTCCGAACTGTTCCTGAATTTCGCCGATGCGTCGCAACTGCAGTACCTGATGCCCGTGTTCTGGATCGGATTCAATATCATGATGTTCCCCGCGTCGGGATTCGTGAAGCGCTTCGGCGCGTTTCCGGTGATGGCTGCGGGAAGCGCCGTCGCAGCGGCCGCCACCTATGCGACGATGATCGCCCCCACTCTGGACCTGCTCGTCGCCGCACAGTTCATCGCCGGGGGCTGCTGGGGCGCGGTCAACGTCGGCGCCTTCACCGCGGCAATCGGCTTCGGCCGCAAGAGCCGCGAAGGGGCGTTCCTGGGCGGCCTGTTCGCGACCTTGGCGATCGCCTCGTTCCTGCGCATCGGCGCGTATACCGGGAATATCGAGAGCAGTCCCGCGGTCGGCAAATTCCTCGCGTGGGGACCGAGTTGGGGCTGGTTGCTCGCTGCGCTGCTCGTGATCGCCGCGATGCTTGCGATGCGGCGCGCTCGACACGCGGCTTAGCGGCCCGGTGAGCGCCGCAGGCATGCGTGAACTTGCCGCGCCACGCTACATTTGGCGAAACTGCTCGGCATAGACACGGCTGACCGGCAGGCTTTCCTTGCGCTGCTTCAGGCGCAACGACACGCGCCCGGCATCGTCGCGCACCGCGGCGGCGATTTCGGCGAGCCTGACCACGGTGCCGCGGTGGATCTGGCGGAATTGGTCCGGCGGCAGCTGCGCCAGCAGTTCCTTCAGCGGCGTGCGGATCAGCGCTTCGGCGTCGCGCGTGACCACGCTGGTGTATTTGTCGATGGACTGGAAGTAGCAGACCTCTTCCACCGGGATCATGCGCACCGTGTTGCCCACCGCCGCGCGCACGATGCGCAGCGGACCTTCGGCCGGCGCCGTGCCGCCTGCCGCCTGCGCACCAGGGGCGGCCATCACCTGCTGCAGTTTCGCCACCAGCTGCGCGAGGTCTTCCTGCGGCGCCGCGAGCTGCGCCTGAAGGCGCTCGACCGCCTTCGCCAGGCGCTCGGGCGCCACCGGTTTGAGCAGGTAGTCGACGGCGGCGAGTTCGAACGCCTTCAGCGCGTATTCGTCATAGGCGGTGACGAACACGATGCGCGGCACCGGCTCACCTGCGCTCAAGCGGTCGGCCAGTTCCGCCGCGACCTCCAGTCCGTCCAGCCCGGGCATGCGTATGTCGAGAAACAGCACATCGGGCCGCTCGGTTTCGGCCAGCCGCAGCGCCTCAATGCCGTTGGGCGCGAGCGCGATCACCTGTAACTCGGGCCAAGCCAGGCCGAGCGCGGCCTTTAGGCTTTGCGCAAGCAGTGGCTCGTCTTCGGCGATCAGCGCGCGCGGCTTCATGTGTCTAAGAGGCCGTAACAAAAATCATTTTGTTGCGGCCCGGTCCAGGGGAGCGCGAGGAGAGGTCGCCCGAGGGGACTTTCCGGTCGAGCGGGATCGAGACCTTCGGGGCGTATCCCCTCGCCTTGTTTCCGACTCCAATGGCAGGCGCAGCGCAATGCGCACGCCGCCGCCCGCAGACTCGCCGATCTCGGCCGAGGCGGCGTCGCCATAAAGCGCGGCCAGACGCGTCTTCACGTGGCGCAGGCCGACGCCGGTGCCGGCGGTGGCGGTCGCGCCGAAGCCCAGGCCGCTGTCCTCCACCACCAGCACCAGCTGTCTGCCTTCGGCGCTTGCAGCGACGCTCAGCCTGCCGCCGTCGACCTTGGGCTCCAGGCCGTGCTTGATCGCGTTCTCCACCAGCGGCTGCAGCAGCATCGGCGGAAGCTTGGCCGCGGCAAGCGCTTCGGGCAGGTCCAGGGCGTAAGTAAGGCGCGGACCCATGCGGATTGCGAGGATTTCAAGATAGCCGCGCAGCAGCGCGAACTCCTCTGCGAGCGTGCAATGGTCATTGCGCGTCGAGGCAAGGGTGGCGCGCAGGTAAACGTCAAGGTGGGCAAGCATCGTCTGGGCACGCGCCGGGTCGGAGCCGATCAGCGCCTGCAGATTGGCCAGGGTATTGAACAGGAAATGCGGCTCGATCTGCGCCTGCAGCAGCTTCAGCCGCGCCTCTGCCGCCTCGCGTTCGCTGCAGGCGAGGCGCTCGCGCGACCAGAAGACGAAGCTGCCTGCCAGGCCCGCACCCGCGGTGAGCACGAGGAATCCCAGCATCGCGTTCGGACTGATTGCGTCGAATCCCCAGCGTTCGCCAAGCAGCCGGCTGGCGATGAAGCTGCCGCCAAACCAGCCTACCGGCGTGGCCAGGAGCGCAAGACCGATCAAGGGCACCAGCGTGGTACCGCCCCTATTCAGCCACAGCCAGTGCCGCGGAAGGTCAATGCTTGCGTAGGTGAGCAGGCCAATGCACAGGCTGTACACCATGTTGTTGCCGAACCCCTTGTTGCCCCAGGCCGTGAGCGCCGCAGCGATCAGCGTGCACAGCACAATGGTGCCGAGCAGGCGGCGCGGTACGTCGGAATAGGGGTAATTGGCCATTGGATCTCCGCAGGCTCAGCGCGCGCCCGGAACGCGTCGCGATTCCAGCTTGCGCAACTCGTCTTCGACCATGCGTTCGCGCAGCCCGGTGCCCGATAAGTATACCGCAAGGCCATGAATGCAGAGGCCGACGGCCCAGCCGCCGAGCGGAAACGCAGACCAGAGGAAGCCCGGCGTAGTCCGCTGGTTGATGGCGAAGAGCAGCGTGTTCACCGCGACGAACACGGCGAAGTGGATGAAGAAACCGAATTTCATGCCGGCGCGCCGGCGGGCGATGCGGACGAGGTCTGTTTGTTCCATGATGATTCCTTTGGAAGTCATGCGCGATTGAAAAGAGGAACCGCCGGGCGCTGCGCCCATACCCACAGCGTGCGAGCGAGAAAAATGCCGCTGAGCAATCCAAGGCCGAAACTGGCCGCCGTCCTGAAGCCGGCGGCATGCACCAGCACCGGTGCCATCGCCTGGCTCACGGCAAGCGCGTACCGGGCGAAGAACATGGCCATCATCAGTGCGAGCGGCACCCAGCTACCCGGCACATGGAAATTGCCGGTCGCCGCCGACCAGTACGCGCCGGCCGGCTGTTTCCACACGCGGTTGAGCAACAGCGCGCCAGCGCCGCCGCCGATCCACGCGGCGAGGACCAGCGGTTCCGGACCGAAGCTGCCGACGACACGGCCGAGCGAGAACAGGCCAAGCGCCGCGGGCAGGATCGCCAGTCGTGCCGGCGTCAGCTCGCGTGGCTTCGATTGCAGGCAGCCGAGCACGATCAAACCGATAAACAGCGGCAACACCCACAGCGGTGTTCCGCGCAGGATTTGCAGCAGGATTTGCGTCAGCATGTAAACCTCCGTTCGTTTGCGATGGAGCCAGTTTCCGCGGCGCACCCGCGCCCGGCCAGCGAACTGCGACGAACTGCGGATTTCGCCGGATGAAACGCTGCACCGGACGACCGGCGGCAGGGGCGCGGCGCGCAAATAGGGCTCGTTTCAGCGCCGCGCATCCAATAGAATGGCGTTGTTGCCGCCAGCGTGCGACAGGGCGCGGCGGCACCGAGACTATTGCTCCAAATGGCGATCCTTTGACGACCGAACACGGCCGGGGCGCATCCCGGAAATCTCGCAGCAGCAGCGCTCGCGCAAGCGGCCCGGCCACCGGCACCGGGCTCGCACTGGCGCGGCTGCTGCAGCTTGCCAGCCCCAGCCTGCCGGTCGGCGCCTACAGCTATTCGCAGGGACTGGAAGCGGCGGTCGACGCCGGCGTCGTGCGCGATGCCGCGGGCGCCGGCCGCTGGATCGGCGAAGTGCTCGCCTATTCCGTGGCGCGGCTGGAGGCGCCGGTATGGTGGCGCCTGCGTGGCGCCTGGTCCGACGCCGATAGCGGGCGTGTGGCGGACTGGAACGAATTGTTTCGCACTACGCGCGAGAGCGCCGAACTGCGCGCCGAAACGCTGCAGATGGGCTATTCGCTGCAGCGCCTGCTGCTCGAAATCGGCGATTTCGGCGACGCCGCGCTGGCGCAGCTGCGCAGCGTCGACGACATCACTTTCCCTGCCGCTTTCACCTTCGCCGTAGTGCAATGGCAGATTCCGGCGCGCAGTGCGCTGATCGCCTATCTGTGGGCCTGGCTGGAGAATCAGGTCATGGCGGCGCTGAAATCGGTGCCGCTGGGCCAGACCGACGGCCAGCGCCTGCTGCTCGCGCTGGCGGCGCTGCTGCCCGGCATCGCCGATGAGGCCGGCGCGCGCGCCGACGCGGACCTGTGCAATTACGCGCCGGGGCTTGCGATACTGTGCAGCCGGCACGAGACCCAATACAGCCGTCTGTTCCGTTCCTGAATGTTCCGTTCCCGGAGGAAACGCAGCGCATGAGCAAGTCGCAAGCAAAGAAGGCCGGGGCGCAGGCCGCCAATCCGCTGCGCGTAGGCATCGGCGGCCCGGTGGGCTCGGGCAAGACCGCCCTTACCCTGTCGCTGTGCCGCGCGCTGCGCGACACCTTCAAGCTCGGCGTAGTCACCAACGACATCTACACCGAGGAGGATGCGCAGTTCCTGGTGAAGAACGGCGCGCTCGCGCCCGAGCGCATACTCGGCGTCGAGACCGGGGGCTGCCCGCATACCGCGATCCGCGAGGACGCCTCGATCAACCTCGAGGCGGTGGCGCGCCTGAACGCGCGCTTCGGCGATCTCGACATGGTGTTCATCGAGTCCGGCGGCGACAACCTCGCCGCCACGTTCAGTCCCGAGCTGTCCGACCTCACGCTGTATGTGATCGACGTCGCCGCCGGCGACAAGATACCGCGCAAGGGCGGTCCGGGCATCATCAAGTCCGACCTGCTGGTGATCAACAAGATCGATCTCGCGCCGATGGTCGGCGCTTCGCTCGAAGTGATGGCGCGCGACGCGAAGAAGATGCGCGGCGAACGCCCGTTCGTGTTCACCAACCTCAAGACCGGGCAGGGCCTCGATGTGGTGATCGACTTCATCCGGCGCCAGGGGCTGATGCAGTGAATCCGCACGATTTGAGCCAGCTTCCCAACGACTGGATGGCGCTGCTGGCGGTGGTGTACGCGCTGGGGCTGCGCCACGGCATGGACCCGGACCATCTCGCCACCATAGACGGGATCGCGCGCAGCAATGCGGCGCGCAATCCGCGCCTGGCGCGCTGGTCGGGCTTCCTGTTTTCCGCGGGCCACGGAGCCATCGTGATCCTGGTCGCGATCGGCGTGAGCCTGCTGGCGCGGCAGTGGGAAACGCCGGCCTGGCTGGAAGCGCTCGGCGCCTGGGTTTCGATCGGTTTTCTCTACGCACTGGGCCTGCTCAACCTCAACAGCGTGTTCACCGCGGCGCCCGGGGAGGTCGTGGCGCCGGTTGGACTGAAGGGCCGGCTGCTGGGGCGCATTGTGCATGTCGGCCATCCGGCGCTGATCGCCGCGGTCGGCGCGCTGTTCGCGCTGTCATTCGACACCGTGAGCCAGGTGGCGCTGTTTTCGCTCACCGCCTCGAGCCTGTCCGGCTGGGGTTTCGCGCTCGTGCTCGGGGTCGCGTTCATGCTCGGCATGATGACGACGGACGGCGCGAACGGATTGTTCGCCGCCCGCTTGCTCGCGCGCGCCGACCGCCGCGCACTGATCGCATCGCGCGCCATGGGCCTGGCCATCGCCGGCTTGTCGCTGCTGGTGGGCAGCTACGGGCTGGCGCGGCTGCTCTATCCCGGCTTCGCCGGCCACACCGCGGGGCACGAACTGCTGCTCGGCTGTGCCGCGACCGCGATCGTCGGGCTCAGCTTCCTCATCGGCCTGCGCCTCGCGCCGGCCCCCGCCCGCGCCCTAGCACCTAAGGATCTGTAACAAAACGAGGGGAGACCTGCCCGCGTGCTCCCCTAAGTCAGCCGCTGACAAAATGCCTTTTGTTGGCGGCTCCAGGGCATGAACCGGCCGCGTCACCTACCTGCCGATCACCTCGCCGAACAATACCCACTGCCTGCCGTCGAATCGCTGCAGGCGCATGGCCTCGAACGGAAAGTAATCGTCGGCAGCGGTATTGACGGTGACCCCGGGCAGGGCGACATCGAGTTGCACATGCTTCAGATTGGCCGCCTGGCGCATCACGTTCGCGCGCGTCAGATCGTCACCGGCCTGATTCAATACCTGCACCAGGATCTGCGCCAGCGCGTAAGCATACACATTGAGGCTGTCGGTCTGGCTGCCTTCCGGGTAATACTTCTGCATGAACGCGCGCCAACGCCTGATCGCCGGGTCGTTCTCCCATTGTTTGTCGCTTGGATCCTTCAGATAGGCCGCGGTGATCAGGCCCAGCGACTTGTCCGCCCCGGCCGGGATCAACACCGATCCGACCGAAGACGACACAGCGTTGAGGTATTGAACCGGGCGCCAGCCGGTGTCGTAGGCGCCGCGTATCGCCATCGCCGCGAACTTCGGCGTCGTGATGTTCAGGAATACGTCCGCACCCGAGGCTTTCAGCTGCACCAGCTGCGAATCGACCGTCGGATCGCTGGTCTCATAGGAAAGCTTGGCGACGATCATGGTCTGCGCCCTCGCGCCCAAGCCATTTTCGAATCCCGTGAGGTAGTCCTTGCCGTAATCGTCGTTCTGGTAGAGCACAGCGATCTTCGCATCCGGCCGGGTCTGCAGGATGTGCCGGGCGTAGATCGAAGCCTCGGTCTGATAATTGGGCTGCCCGCCCATGGTCCAGGGGAAGTGCTGCGGATCGCCCCACTTGCTCGCGCCGGAGGCGACGAACAGCTGCGGTACCTTTTTCGCGTTCAGGTACTTGTGGATCGCCGCGTTGGTCGGGGCGCCGAGGGGATTGAACATGAACAGCACCTGGTCCTGCTCGACCAGGCGCCGCACCATTTCCACCGTTTTCGGCGGGCTGTAGCCGTCGTCCAGGCTGATGAATTCGATCTTGCGGCCGCGGATGCCGCCCGCGTCGTTGATCATCCTGAAGTACGCGGCCTCCGCCTTGCCGATGGTGCCGTAGGCCGAAGCCGGGCCGCTGTAGGGAATGGTGTTGCCGATCTTGATTGCGCTGTCGGACGCACCGGGGTCGTACTTTATTTGCGCCAGTGCCGGCGCTGCAAGTACGAAAAGAACAAGCGCAGCTAAGCGCAGAAAACGATAGTCGGTCATGAAGGCCCTGCAGCTAGTCAGGCGGGCTTGCTTGCCTGGGCCGTCATTATCGCCGAAAGCGCGGCGCGCATCGGGCTCGCGCAGGCACGAACCCGATGCGCCGCCGCTGCAAGCCTGCTACCTGCCTATGATCTCGCCAAAACGTATCCATTCCTTGCCGTCGAAGCGGGCGAGCTGCTCCGCCTCGATCGGCGCAAAATCGGTGGGGCTGGTGTTGATCTTGATCCCCGGCAGGAGCACGTTGAGATCGAAATTCTTCAGGTTCGCCGCCTGTTTCATCACGTTCTCGCGCGTGAGGTTGTCACCACACTGTTTCAGCACCTGCACCAGGGTCTGCGCCGCGCCGTAACCGGACACGTTGAAGACGTCCGTCAGCTTGCCGTCGGGATAATATTTCTTCATGAAGTCGCGCCAATCGTTCATGCCCTTGTCATTCGCCCATTCCAGATCCTGCGGATCCTTGAGGTAGGTGGCGGAGATGATGCCGGTCGATTTTTCCAGGCCGGCGGGCGTCAACACCGAGCCGATGGACGCGGAGACGCTGTTCAGATACTGCACCGGTTTCCAGCCGATATCGTAGGCCTTGCGGATCGCCTGCGCCGCGAATTTCGGCGTGGTGATGTTGAAGAACACGTTCGCGCCCGAGCCCTGCAGCTGCACGATCTGCGAATCTATGGTCGGGTCGCTGGTTTCGTAGGAGGCTTTGGCGATGATCATGGTCTTGGCTTTCGCGCCGAGCCCGTCTTCGAAGCCCTTAAGGTAGTCCTTGCCGTAGTCGTCGTTCTGGTAGAGCACGGCGATCTTGGCATCCGGCTTGGTCTTCAGGATATGCGCGGCATAATTCCGCGCCTCGGCCTGGTAGCTGGGCT
>JAAOZY010000464.1 GCA_012274205.1 Betaproteobacteria bacterium | reverse complement strand
TATTCCCGCGCCAGCGCAGCCTGCAGCTCTTCGCGCTGCACCACGGCCGTGCCCAGTTTTCCGACCACGATCCCGGCGGCGCAGTTGGCCACGTGCATCGCCTGCGGCAGCGCCGCGCCGCAGCCCAGCATCACGGCCAGCGCCGCGATCACCGTGTCGCCCGCGCCGCTCACGTCGAACACTTCGCGCGCCTTGGCTGCCTCGTGCAGCACGCCGCTCTCCTGGTACAGGCTCATGCCATCCTCGCTGCGCGTCAGCAGCAGCGCCTGTGCGCCGAGATCGCGGCGCAGCGCCTGCGCGCGCCCGGTGAGATCCAGCTCGTCCTTCCAGCGCCCCACCACTTCGCGCATTTCGGCGCGGTTGGGCGTGACCACCGTGGCGCCATGGTAGCGCGAATAGTCGTCGCCCTTCGGGTCCACCAGGATGATCTTGCCCGAGGCGCGCGCGAGCTCGATCATGGTCGCGATATGCGCGAGCCCGCCCTTGCCGTAATCGGACAGCACCAGCACGTCGCAGTCCGCCAGCAGCGATTCGAACTCGCTCAGCTTGTCCGCGAGCACCTCGTGGCTGGGCAGGGTCTCGAAGTCGATGCGCAACAGCTGCTGCTGCCGGCCGATCACGCGCAGCTTGACCGTGGTCGGTATGCTCGCATCCTTGTGCAGCGAAGCAACGACCTTGTCCGCTTCGACCAACTCGCGCAGGCGCGCGCCGGCCTCGTCGTCACCGACCACTGACAGCAGCGTCACGCGCGCGCCCAGCGCGGTCGCATTGCGCGCCACGTTGGCGGCGCCGCCCGGACGCTCCTCGATGCGCTCCACCTTGACCACCGGCACCGGCGCCTCCGGTGAAATGCGGCTCACCTCGCCGAACCAGTAGCGGTCCAGCATCACATCGCCGACCACCAGCAGCCGCGCCCTGGACAAATCCGGCAACACCTTCAGATCCACGCCATTTACCCCCGCACCGCGGCCACTACAGCCGTCCGATCGGATAGTACTCCAGGCCGCTCGTCCTGAGCTCGGCCGGGTCGTACAGATTGCGCCCGTCGAATATTGCCGGCGTGCGCAGCAGCTGTTTGATGCGCTGAAAGTCGGGGCTGCGGAATTCCTTCCACTCGGTCACGATCGCAAGGGCGTCCGCGCCGTCGAGCGCCGCCATGGGCGAATCGGCGAAACCCACCCGCGCCTCGCCCGCATAGATGTGCCGCGCCTCGTCCATCGCCACCGGGTCGTAGGCGGTGACGCTGGCGCCGCGCGCGAGCAGGTCCGCGAGCAGCACCCGGCTCGGCGCCTCGCGCATGTCGTCCGTATTGGGCTTGAATGCGAGTCCCCACAGGGCGAATTTCAGGCCCTTCAGGTCGGCGCCGAAGCGCTTCACGATCTTGGCGCCGAGCACCTGCTTCTGCGCCGCGTTGGCGCGCTCCACCGCATCCAGGATCAGCAGGCCCATGCCGGCTTCGTCCGCGGTGCGCATCAGCGCCTGCACGTCCTTGGGAAAGCAGGAGCCGCCGTAGCCCGCGCCGGGGTAGAGAAAATGATAGCCGATGCGCGGATCGGCGCCGATGCCGCGGCGCACGCATTCGATGTCCGCGCCCAGGCGCTCGGCCAGGTTGGCGAGTTCGTTCATGAAGGAGATGCGCGTCGCCAGCATCGCGTTGGCGGCGTATTTGGTCAGCTCGGCCGAGCGCACGTCCATCACGATGACGCGCTCGTGGCTGCGCTGGAACGGCGCGTACAGGCTGCGCATGAGCTGCGTGGCGCGCTCGTCGTCGCTGCCGATGACGATGCGGTCCGGCCGCATGAAGTCCTCGACCGCGGCGCCTTCCTTGAGGAATTCCGGGTTGGACACCACGCTGTACTCGATCGCGGTGCCGCGCCGCGCGAGTTCCTCGGCGATGGCGGCGCGCACCTTGTCCGCGGTGCCGACCGGCACCGTCGACTTGTCCACGACGACGCGGTATTCGCGCATGTGGCGCCCGATGTTGCGCGCGGCCGCGAGCACGTGCTGCAGGTCGGCCGAGCCGTCCTCCGAGGGCGGCGTGCCGACCGCGATGAACTGGACCGTGCCAAACGCGACCGCCTGCCCGATATCGGTGGTGAAATTGAGCCGTCCGGCCTTGTGGTTGCGCGTGACCATGTCCTGCAGGCCGGGCTCGTAGATCGGGATGCCGCCTGCGTTCAGTGTCTTGATCTTGTCCGCATCGAGGTCCAGGCACAGCACCTCGTTGCCCACATCGGCGAGGCAGGCGCCGCTGACCAGTCCCACATATCCCGTACCGACTACCGTTATTTTCAATTTACGCTCCGCACGACAAAGTGAATTTGACGCATTACGGGATCCCGCCCCTCACGGGGCCGAATCGAATTCCTCGCTGCGTCGCGGCGGATAGGTCTCCCAGCCGCCGCACGCGGGGCAGTGCCAGTAGAACTGGCGCGCCTTGAAGCCGCAGTTCTCGCAGCGATAGCGCGACACGCGCTGCGTGTGGCTGTGCACCAGGTTCTTCACCAGCTGCACATCGCCGCGGCGTTCCGGCCGCACCACCAGCAGCTCCGCGTCGAGCAGCCGGTCCAGCCCGAGCAGGGTCTGGTTGCGGCGCAGTTCGTCGCGCACCAGCTTGTGCGCCGCTTCCGCCCCCTGCGCTTCCAGCGTCGACTGGAACGCGACGTCGAGCAGGTCGAGCGAGGGCGCGTTGGCGAGAAAGCCGCGCAGCAGCGTCAGGC
>JAAOZY010000463.1 GCA_012274205.1 Betaproteobacteria bacterium | reverse complement strand
CTGGTCGGCGGCGGACTGGGCGTGGCGCCCATCTATCCGCAACTGCGGGCGTTCAAGGAGGCCGGCAACCGCACCACCGGCATCGTCGGGTTTCGCAACAAGGGCCTCGTATTCTGGGAAGACCGCTTCAGCAAGTTTTGCGACCAGCTGATCGTCTGCACCGACGACGGCAGCTACGGCACGCCGGGCTTCGTCACCGCGGCGCTGAAGCAGGTGCTCGAGCGCGACAAGCCGGACCTGGTCGTCGCCATCGGGCCGCTGCCGATGATGAACGCCTGCGTGGAAACGACGCGGCCGTTCGGCGTCAAGACCATGGTGTCGCTCAACGCGATCATGGTCGACGGCACCGGCATGTGCGGTTCCTGCCGCGTCAGCGTCGGCGGCGAAGTCAAGTTTGCCTGCGTCGACGGCCCGGATTTCGACGGCCACCTGGTCGATTTCAAGGAACTGGTGCTGCGCCAGCGCCGATTCAAGGGCGAGGAAACGCGGGCGAGCGAAGACTACGCCCACATCTGCCAGGTAGAAAAGCAGCTGTTCGAGGAGAACAAGCGCAACTACAAGAAGTACAAGGACCTCGCCCCCCACGCGGTGAAGATGCCGGAGCGCGACGCGCTCGAGCGCTCGCGCAATTTCAAGGAAGTCAATCTCGGTTACAGCATGCACGACGCGCTGGAGGAGGCAGAACGCTGCATCCAGTGCGCCAAACCGGTATGCATCGCGGGCTGCCCGGTGTCGATCGACATTCCGCGCTTCATCCGCCACCTGCTAGTGCGCGACATCGACGGCGCGCTCGGCGTAATCAACGAGTCCAATCTGTTCCCGTCGGTGTGCGGGCGCGTCTGCCCGCAGGAATCGCAGTGCGAAGCGCAATGCATCATCGGCAAGAACAAGAAGATCGAGATGGAGCCGGTTGCGATAGGCCGGCTCGAGCGCTTCATCGGCGACAATGCGCGCGCGCCGCAGACCGCAGCACCGCGCTTCGAGCGCAAGCTCGGAAATATCGCCGTGGTCGGCTCCGGCCCTTCGGGCCTCGCGGTCGCCGCCGACCTCGCGCGCTACGGCTGCGACGTCACCGTATTCGAGGCGCTGCACGTGATCGGGGGCGTGCTCCAGTACGGGATCCCGCCGTTCCGCCTGCCGCGCGACATCATCAGCCGCGAGGTCGACAGCTTGAAGCGCATGGGCGTCAAGTTCGAAACCAACAAGGTCATCGGCAAGACTTTTTCCATCGCCAAGCTCATGGGCGACATGGGCTACGATGCGGTATTCGTCGGCGCCGGCGCCGGCGCGCCGTCATTTCTCGGCATCCCCGGCGAATTCGCCGGCCAGGTCTATTCGGCCAACGAATTTCTCACCCGTGTCAACCTGATGGGCGGCGACAAGTTTCCCTATCTCGACACGCCGATCACGCTGGGCAAGAGCGTGGTGGTGATCGGCGCCGGCAATACTGCCATGGACTGCCTGCGCGTGGCCAAGCGCCTGGGCGCGCCGACGGTGCGCTGCGTCTACCGCCGCTCCGAGGCCGAGGCTCCGGCGCGCATCGAGGAAATCCGCCACGCCAAGGAAGAAGGCATCGAGTTCTTTTTCCTGCACACGCCGGTCGAGATTCTCACCGATGCCGAGGGCGGCGTGCGCGGCATGCGCGTGCAGAAGATGATGCTGGGCGAACCCGACGAGAAAGGCCGGCGCAAGCCGGTGCCGCTGGACGAGTTCGTCGAGCTCGAATGCGATACCGCGATCTATGCGCTCGGCACCAAGGCCAATCCGATCGTGACCCAGTCGACCGACGGACTGGGGCTGAACAAGTGGGGCTATATCGTCGCCGATCCGGTAACGCAGGCGACCACCCTGCCCGGGGTATTCGCCGGCGGCGACATCGTCACCGGCGCCGCAACGGTGATCCTTGCCATGGGCGCCGGACGCCGCGCCGCAAAGGCCATCGGCGCCTATCTGCAGGGCGGGAAGCAGAAATGGCCCATTACCGAGGAAGACGCCGCGGCGTTTGCGCCACCGTCGGCGCTCGGCGCACCCGCTGCCGCCAACCAGAACGAGAGCCCATCATGACCTCCTGTCCGCGGTGCCACCGTCCGATCGAAGGCGACGAAGCCTACATCTGCTGCGCCAACCTCGAACTGAGCTGGCGCTGCAGCGCCTGCGGCAAGGTGAGCGAAGGTTTCGCCTTTCCCTACGGCATGTGCCCGCATTGCAAGGGCAAGCTCGAACTGCTGGAGCGCGGGGCGATCGAAGACGCGAAGGGCCTGGACGCGATCCGCGCCGCATTCGAGATCGAACTCGGCGGCCACGCCTTTTACCAGCGCGCCTCGAGCGAGGCGAAGGATCCGGTATTGCGCGAGCTGTTCGGGCGCTTCGCCGAAATGGAACAGGAGCATATGCAGACCCTGTCCAAGCGCTACCACGCCGACATGCCGCCGCCCGGCGCAGACTTCCAGATAGATCACGCGGCCATTTTCGCGGGCGTGGAGCGCAAGCCCGAGGACCCGGCCAACCTGTTTCGCATCGCCATTGCGTTCGAGCAGCGCGCCGTGGATTTCTTCAGCGAACAGGGCGCGAACGTGGCCGCCGATTCGGTCGCGCGCGAGTTGTACAAGGAGCTCGCCGCGGAAGAGCGCGAGCATGTTGCACTGTTGACGACGGAGTACGAGCGCTGGAAGTCCGGCAAAGCCGGCCTGCTGTAGCGCCACGCGGTCCGGAACACGATAGGAAGGAAACCATGAGCAAACGCCTGGCCGTACTCGAAGGCAACGAGGCCGCAGCACGCATCGCCCACCTCACCAATGAGGTGATCGCAATCTATCCGATCACGCCGTCCTCGGCCATGGGCGAATTCGCCGATGCCTGGTCGGCAGCGGGGCACAAGAACATCTGGGGCGCGGTGCCCGAGGTGATAGAAATGCAAAGCGAGGCCGGTGCCGCGGGCGCGGTGCACGGCTCGCTGCAGGCGGGAGCACTGACGACGACCTTCACCGCGTCGCAGGGCCTGCTGCTGATGATCCCCAATATGTTCAAAATCGCGGGCGAACTCACGCCCGCCGTGTTCCATATCGCCGCGCGCACGGTGGCCACGCACGCGCTGTCCATTTTCGGCGACCACAGCGACGTAATGGCCGCGCGCATGACCGGCTGGGGCATGCTCGCCTCGGCCAGCGTGCAGGAAGCGCAGGACATGGCGATGATCGCGCAGATGGCGACGCTGCGCTCGCGCGTGCCGTTCATGCACTTTTTCGACGGCTTTCGCACCAGCCACGAGGTCAACCGGCTGGAATTGCTGGGCGAGGAGGAGGTGCGCCAGCTGATCGACGAAGACCTGGTCGCGGCCCATCGCGCACGCGCGCTCAACCCGGACAAGCCCGCGCTGCGCGGCTCGGCGCAGAATCCGGACGTCTTTTTCCAGGCGCGCGAGGCGTGCAATCCGTTCTACCTGGCAGTGCCGGGCATCGTGCAGCAGAGCATGGACCGTTTTGCCGAACTCACCCAGCGCAGCTACAAGCTGTTCGACTATCAGGGCGCGGCCGATGCCGAGCGCGTGCTGGTGCAAATGGGCTCGGGCGTCGGCGCTTCGGCCGAGGCGGTGCGCGCGCTGGCGGCGCGCGGCGAAAAAGTCGGCCTCCTGACCGTCAGGCTTTACCGGCCGTTCGACACGCAGGCCTTCGTCGCGGCGCTGCCCAGGAGCGTGCGCTCGATTGCGGCGCTCGATCGCACCAAGGAGCCCGGCGCGATCGGGGAACCCTTGTATCAGGACGTGGTCACTGCGCTGGTGGAGGCGTGGCCGCAGGATCTGGCGACGCCGAAAGTGATCGGCGGCCGCTACGGCTTGTCGTCGAAGGAGTACACACCGGCCATGGCCAAGGCCGTACTGGACGAACTCGCGCAGGCGCAGCCCAAGCGCCATTTCACCGTGGGCATCGTCGACGATGTCACACGCCTGTCGCTCGCCGTGGACGAGGATTTCGGCACTGAAACCGAAGGCGTGACCTGCGCCGTGTTCTACGGACTGGGCGCCGACGGCACTGTAGGTGCAACCAAGAATTCGGTGAAGATCATCGGCGAAAACACGCCGCTGCATGCGCAGGGCTACTTCGTCTACGACAGCAAGAAGTCGGGCGCGGTCACTATTTCACACCTGCGCTTCGGACCGAAGCCGATCGAATCCACCTACCTGATCCGCCAGGCCGATTTCGTCGCCTGCCACCAGTTCGAGTTCATGGAGAAACTCGATGTGCTCGCGCTCGCGCGCCCCGGCGCCACCTTCCTGCTGAACAGCCCCTACGGGCCGGACGAGGTATGGGACAAACTCCCGCGCGAAGCGCAGGAGCAGATACTCGATAAGAAGCTGAAGATGTACGTGGTCGATGCGCTTGCGGTAGCAAAGGAAGCGGGTCTGGCAGGACGCATCAATACCGTCACGCAAGCCTGCTTCTTCGCCATCTCGGGCATCCTGCCGCGCGAGGAGGCGATCGAGAAGATCAAGAGTTCGATCCGCAAGACCTACGGCAAGCGCGGCGAAACCGTGCTCGAGCGCAACTTCGCCGCGGTGGACCAGTCGCTCGCCGCGCTGCGCGAAGTGAAAGTGCCCGCCAAGGCCGACTCGGCGCTGCACCGCCGGCCCATTGTTGCGAGCACGGCGCCGGATTTCGTGCAGCGCGTCACCGCGATGATGCTCGGCGGCAAGGGCGACCTGCTGCCGGTATCGGCGTTGCCGGTGGACGGCACCTTCCCCACCGCGACATCGCAGTGGGAAAAACACAGCATCGCGCACGAGATCCCGATTTGGGATGCCACCATCTGCACCCAGTGCGCACTGTGCCCGCTGATGTGTCCGCATGCGGCCATTCGCATGAACGCCTACCCCCCCGAAGCGCTCAAGGGCGCGCCGGCAGGGTTCAAGAGCGTGCCCTGGCGCAGCAAGGAAGGCGACGGGCTCGCGGGCTGGGCCTATACCCTGCAGGTGGCGCCCGACGACTGCACCGGCTGCGGCATCTGCGTCGACATCTGCCCGACGCGCAGCAAGGCGGAAGTCAAGCACAAGGCCATCAACATGGCGCACAAGCTCGAGCACCTCGAAGCCGAACGCAGGAACTATGAATTCTTCCTCGGCCTGCCCGAGACGCGCCCGCCCTGGGACAGGATCGACGCACTCAAGGGCTCGCAGCTGCGGCTGCCGCTGTTCGAGTACTCCGGCGCCTGCGCCGGATGCGGCGAGACCCCATACCTGAAGCTGCTGTCGCAGCTCTACGGCGACCACCTGCTGGTGGCCAACGCCACCGGCTGCTCCTCCATCTACGGCGGCAACCTGCCGACCACGCCCTGGGCGCAAAACGCCGCCGGCCAGGGTCCGGCCTGGGCCAACAGCCTGTTCGAGGACAACGCAGAATTCGGCCTGGGGATGCGACTCGCGCTTGATGCGCAGCGCGACCTGGCGCAGGCGCTGGTGCGCGCCCTGCGCGGCGAGATCGGCGAGGAACTGTCCGTCGCACTGCTCGAAGCAGCGCAGGACTCCGACCAGACGATCCGCGAGCAGCGCGAGCGGGTGAAACAGCTGAAAGCCATGCTGCCGCGCATCAACTCCGCGCAGGCGCAGCAGCTGCTCGCGGTGGCCGATAGCCTGATCACGCGCAGCGTCTGGATCGTCGGCGGCGACGGCTGGGCCTACGACATTGGCTACGGCGGCCTCGACCATGTGCTTGCCTCGGGACGCAACGTGAACATCCTGGTGTTGGACACCGAGGTCTACAGCAATACCGGCGGACAAGCGTCCAAGTCCACCCAGCGCGGCGCGGTGGCGAAGTTTGCCGCCGCCGGCAAGTCCGCGGGCAAGAAAGACCTCGGCATGATCGCCATGGCCTACGGCAACGTCTACGTCGCGCAGGTCGCGATGGGCGCGAATCCGGTGCACACCGCGCGCACCTTCCAGGAAGCGGCATCCTGGAACGGACCGTCGCTGATCATCGCCTACAGCCATTGCATCGCCCACGGCATCGATATGGCGACCGGCATGAGCCACCAGCGCGATGCGGTCAAGAGTGGCTACCTGACGCTGTATCACTACGACCCGCGCATGGCCATGGGCGGCGCGGACCAGCCGCTGAAGCTCGATTCGCGCAAACCGACCCTGCCGTTGGAGCGCTTCACCATGAAGGAAGGGCGCTACGCCATGCTCGCCCAGGCCGACCCCGAGCGGGCAAAGCAGTTGTTGAAAGAGGCGCAATCCGATGCCGACGCGCGCTGGAACCTGTACGAGCAGGTGGCGAGCGTGTACCGTACCGTGACCAGGGACGGCGCAACGGACGTGCCCATAGATACCGCGGCTTCGGCAACGACCGCGCCGACTCCGAAGGAGATCCAATAATGAGCGTCGATCTGCGCAGCCGGTATCTGGGGCTGGAACTTCGAAATCCCATCGTGGCCGCGGCCTCGCCGATGACCAGTTCGCTCGACAACCTGAAGCGCCTGCAGGACGCCGGCGTGGGGGCGGTGGTGCTGCCGTCGCTGTTCGAGGAGCAGATCGAGCACGAGGAGATGGCCACCCATAACCTGATGCTCTCCGGGGCGGAGCTGTCGCCGGAGGCGCACGGCTTCTTTCCCGAGATGCAGAATTACAATACCGGCCCGGACAACTATCTGAAGCTGATCGGCGACGCCAAGAAGGCGCTGTCGGTGCCGGTGATCCCCAGCCTGAACGGCTGCACGCCGGGCGGCTGGACGCGCATCGCCAAGCAGTTCGAGGAGGCCGGCGCCGACGCGATCGAGCTTAACGTCTACTTCCTCGCCACCGATCCCGCACACAACAGCGCGGTGGTGGAGCAGCGCTATCTCGATCTGGTATTGTCGGTGCGCAGCATGGTTTCGATACCGGTCGCGGTGAAGGTGTCCCCCTACTTCAGCGCCATGGCCAACATGGCGGCGCGCCTCGCGGCCGCAGGCGCTTCCGGACTGGTGCTGTTCAATCGTTTCGTGCAACCCGACATCCTGCTCGACGAGCTCGAGGTCGCGCCGCATCTGGTGTTATCGACCTCCGACGAGTTGCGTCTGGCACTGCGCTGGATCGCCATCCTGCACGGCCGCGTCAAAGCCAGTCTGGCGGCCACCGGCGGCGCGCACACCGCCGAGGACGCAGTCAAGCTGCTGCTGGCCGGCGCCGACTGCGTCATGATCGCAAGCAGCCTGCTGCGCCAGGGACCGAAACACGCGGGCGCCATGATAAGCGGTATGGAACGGTGGCTGGCCGAGCGCGACTACGCCTCGGTCGAGCAGATGAAAGGCTCGCTCAGCCAGCAGGCCTGCCCCGATCCGGAGGCGTTCGAACGCAGCAATTACATGAAGGCGCTGACCTCTTACGCCGGCCCGCCGGCCTGAACGGCGCGGCTTCAGGCACTGATGCGCCGGCAGATCGCAATTGCATCGACCATCAACAACAACTGCCGGAGAAATTCGACAGCTGCACGGCTGAATACCGGCCGTGCCCGGGACGGGACGCCACAGCCACGGTCGTCCCCGCTACATCATGCCGAGCAGCCGCGGCAGCCACAGCGACATCTGCGGTATGTATGTGACCATGACCAGGAAAACGAGCATGGTCAGCAGCCATGGCCACACGGCGATGGTGAGTTCGGTAATGCCCATCTTGGTAAGCCCGCTGGCGACGTAGAGGTTGAGTCCGACCGGCGGGTGGCACATGCCGACCTCCATGTTCACCGTGATCAGGATGCCGAAATGTATCGGGTTGATTCCGAGCTTCATCGCCACCGGAAACAGGATGGGCGCGGTGATGAGCACGATCGACGACGGTTCCATCACATTGCCCGCAATCAGCAGCAGCAGATTCACCATCAGCAGGAACGCGATGGGTCCGAGACCATTGCCGATCATCCAGTCCGCCATCAGCTGCGGAATCTGCTCCGAAGTTAGCAGGTAGGAGAACAGCACTGCGTTGGTGATGATATAGAGCAGCATTGCGCTCATATTGGCGGAGTCGAGGAGCACTTTCGGCACCTGCCTGAACCCCATGTCCTTGTACACGAACACCGCGACGACAAAAGCATATACGGCGCTCATCGCGGCAGCCTCGGTCGGCGTGAAGACGCCCGAATAGATTCCGCCCAGCACCACGATGACCAACAGCAATCCCCAAACGCTTTCCCAGAACGTATTCCACACCTGCAAGGCCTCGTGCCGCGCCTCGAAGCCGATGCCACGCTGCAGATCCGCCTTCTTCGCCAGCGGATAGGCCGCGATCATCCAAACGGCCAACAGCACCAGCAACGCCATATTGCTGGAAACGGGCACGAACACCTGGCTGGCACCGTAGACCAGCAAGGGCGGCGCTACCAGAAAGGCCAGGGTAAACACCCAGCGCAGTGCAAAGACGCTCTTGGTGAGCAATCGGGCCACGACCAGCCAGACTATGCCGAATAACACAGTCAGAATGCCGCCCCCTTCCATCTGCTTGAGCCCGAACCACGCGGCGAGTATCGGCGCGGCGATGAAAAACAGGCTTGCCGACAAGCCGGCCACGGTCGCAATCGTCGCCTGCGCGCCACTGCGCCCGGCTGACAGCTGCATGCGCGGATAATCGTTCTTCCATGCCCGGTACCAGGTAACCAAGCCGAGCATCGAGGCCAGGATCAGCCCCGGCACCACTCCGGCCATGAACAGCGCGCCTACCGACGTATTGGTCGCAACCGAATACATCACCATCACAATCGAAGGCGGTATCAGGATGCCGAGCGCGCCCGATGTCGTGATTACGCCGGCGCCAAATCGCTTCGGAAACCCGGCCTTGACCATCGCCGGCAGGATGATCGAGCCGATCGCGACGACCGTCGCCGGGCTCGAACCCGACACCGCGGCAAACAAAGCGCAGGCCATCACACCGGCGATGCCCAGCCCGCCATGCCAGTGCCCGACCATGCTGGTGGCAAAGTTGATCATGCGCCGCGCCACGCCGCCGTGGGTGAGGAAATTGCCAGCCAGGATGAAAAACGGGATCGCCATGATCTCGAAGCGCTCGATGCCGGTGAACAGCTTCAACGCCACCGATTCGATCGGGATGTTGGTCATGGTGAACAGGAACGTCAGCACCGTGAGGCCCAACGAAATCGATACCGGCATGCCGGTGAGCATGAGTCCGAACAACAGCACGAAGATAATGACGGCGGTCATTTCATCTCCCTGGTATCCGGTTCGCGCGGGTGCAGATTGTCCTTGAGCGCAAGGGGAATGATGTCTTCGTCCTTGACTGACTCGATACCCTCGACGTAGCCGTGATCGTGGTGCGGCAGTTCGCCGGTGCGCCAGAACGACCAGGTAACCTGCAGAAAGCGGTAGCACATCAGATAGGAGCCGCAGGGAATCGCGAGGAAGGCGATCCACACGGGGAGTTCCATGTCCGGCGATACCTGATCGGTATGCGCGATTTCCCACACGAACTTGGCGCCGAGTGTGCCGATGATGCCGGTGAACAGCGCCCCTGCAAGCAGGCCGAAAATTATGAACCTGGTGCGCAACTTCGGCTGCAGCATGTTGATCAATACGTCCACGCCAACGTGGATGCCGGTGCGCACGCCATAGGCGGCGCCGAACTTCGCCATCCAGATGAACATGTAGATGCAGAGCTCCTGCGCCCAGCTCAGATTGATGGTGAGCAGCCAGTCCTGCAGTGCGGGCCAGGGTATGCCCGAAGCGTAGCGGTGCACGACCGAAACGAAGATGACGATGGTCGCCCCGCCCATCATGAACGCGATCAGCCACTCTTCCAGATGGTTGAGCACCTTGTTCAAGTTCACCTCCTCTCCAGGGTCTGCGCTACGTCCCGGGGTCAAGCGCGTTCAGCGCGCGCCCCCCCCGGGACGCAAGCCGCGGCGCCCGAGCGCCGGCGGCCTCTGCCCATCGACTTACAGCGAGTTCGGATCGAAACCCGTGTCTTTGTAGATCTCCTGGATCAGTTCCTTGCCGATGCTGCCCTCGTTCTCGCGATGCACTTTCAGTTCGGCCTTCTTCCACGCTTTCTTCTCGTCCGGCGTCAGCGTGATGATCTGCGATTTGCCCGATGCCTTGATCTTTTCCAAGGCGTCGTCGTTCTCTTTCTTGGCGATATCGTTGGCGTACTTGGATGCATCCTTCATGGCGCCATCGAGCGTAGCGCGAATGTCCGCCGGGAGGCCATCCCAGAATTTCTTGTTGACGATCACCGCATACTGGATCACGCCGTGATTGGACACGGTAATGTACTTTTGCACCTCATAGAATCGCTGTGTGTAGATATTCGACCAGGTGTTCTCCTGACCGTCCACGACCCCGGTCTGCAGCGCCTGGTACACCTCGGAGAACGCCATGACCTGCGGCGTTGCGCCAAGTGCGCGCATCTGGCCATCGAGCACCTTGGAGGACTGGATGCGTATCTTTTGTCCGCGAAAGTCGGCTGGCGTCCGCAGCGGCTTGTTGGAACTCATCTGCTTGAAACCGTTATCCCAGTAGGCCAGGCCGGTAATACCCTTGCTTTCGAGCATCTTGAACAGCTGCTGGCCGATGCGGCCCTGCGTCACATTGTGCAGATCTTTTTCGTCGTCGAAGATGAAGGGCAGATCGAACACCTCGAATGCGCGCACTCCAAGCGGCCCGAATTTCGACACCGAAGGTGCCAGCATCTGCACATTGCCAAGCTGCAGCATCTGCATCTCTTCGCCGTCCTTGAACAGCTGGCTGTTGGGGTATACCTCGACTTTAACCCGGCCCTTGGTGCGCGCTTCAGCGAGTTCCTTGAATTTCAGCGCACCCTGGCCTTTCGGCGTGTTTTCCGCCACTACGTGGCTGAACTTGATGACGATCGGCTGCTGCGCATACGCGGCACCGACTGTGAGCGCCGCGACCAGCGCCGCAAATACAAATCTGAATCTGATGCTCATGGGGTTCTCCTCTCTGGTAAATACCGACAAATGCCGTACCCTGCCACAGCAGGGATTATTACTCTTTGCGCTAGATCAAATATGCCCGTGACTGCCATTCCAGCGCACTCCTCGTGCATTCCTGGACGGAAACCCGGCCCCGCAAACATGCGGCCCGCTGAATGGATTTGAATTCAGGACGCCAGCGGGAAAAATGGAGGCACTCAATCAACGCTGCCGTAGCGGGACTCTGCGGACCCTTATTTTCGTAAGCTACCAAACAAGTTGTTGGTAGGCGCGATTGGACTCGAACCAACGACCCCCACCATGTCAAGGTGATGCTCTAACCAGCTGAGCTACGCGCCTAAATGCCCGCGTATTCTATCCCAAGGCCGATGCCCGCACAAACCTGGAACGGCCGCCACGCGCCGCCCCCTACTGCCGCCATGCTTCGCCGATCGGCAAACGCAACCGGCTATCCGGCCCAGGTCCTGGATTTCGAGTCGTAGTGATAGGGCTTGCTCTTGAACAGCACGTCCTCGCAGCCAAGCGTGTAATCGCCCCCTGCGGGCTTGTACGCATAGGCTTGCCCATTCGGGCACTTGTGCAGAACCGCGAGATACTTGGGCACAAGCTTGTCCAGCGTGTCGGGCAGCGCGCCGGTATCGCGCTTGAATCCGGAAAGCGCATTGGTGATGGCGCCGCCGCGCCCTTCCACCGTGCTCGCGTTCTGCTGGCCGCCGGTGTAGAAATCCAGCGCGATATAGGCGCAGACGAGTATGACGACCAGCACCACCATCGCAATTACTCGCGCCGAACCGGCCGCGGATTTGAACGGTTTCATTTCACGCATCATCCTCTCCCCTACCTGGTTGATACCGCTGTTTTCGCTAGCTTAACGCAGACTCAGCATTTCCGCTGCATGTTTGCGCGTGGTGGCGGTGATCTCGGTCCCGCCCAGCATGCGTGCCACCTCTTCGATGCGGCCGTTGCGGTCGAGCACCGAAACCATGGTCTTCACCCGCCCCTCGACACCGAACTTGCTCACCGACCACTGCCGGTCGGCCTGTGCCGCCACCTGCGGCAAGTGCGTCACGCACAGCACCTGGCGCTCGCGCCCCAGCGTCTTCAGCTGCCGGCCGACTACCTCGGCCACGCCGCCGCCGATGCCGGCGTCGACTTCGTCGAAAATCAGGGTCGGCACGCGCGCCGCCTTGGCGGTGATGACCTGTACGGCGAGGCTGATGCGCGAAAGTTCGCCGCCAGACGCCACCCGCGCGAGCGCGCGCGGCTCCACCCCGGGATTGGCGGCAACCAGAAATTCGACCTGCTCGGCGCCGTGCAGACTGCCCTCAGGCGGATACGGATTGAGCCCGATCTCGAATTTGCCGCCGGCCATGGCGAGTCCCTGCATCGCCTGCGTCACCTGTTTGCCCAAACGGCCCGCCGCCTTCTTCCTGCCGGCGCTAAGCTTGGCAGCGAGTTCGAAGTACCCGGTCCGCGCCTGCTGCTCGTGCTTCACCAGGCCCTCGAGATCGGAGGCCATCTCGAGTTCGGCCAGGCGCGTCTGCAGCTGGGACAAGTGTGCCGGCAGCTCCTCCGGCGCAAGGCGAAATTTGCGCGCACTGCCATGGATGGCCTCCATGCGCGCCTCCACCGCGGCCAGCCGCTGCGGATCGAGCTCGACCCGATCGGCGTAGCGGCGCAGCGCGTACGCGGCCTCCTGCACCTGCGCTTCGCCCGAGCGGATAAGCTCGACCGCCTCGCGCAGGCGCGCATCATAGCCAAGCAGGGCCTCAAGGTGTGTGCCCGCGCCGGAGAGCTGCGGCAGGCAGGCGCCTTCGGCCTCCGACAACGCGTCCAATGCGGACTGCACCCCTTCCATCAGGCTCGCCGCATGCGCAAGACGGCTGTGTTCGGCCTGGACCGAGCCCCATTCGTCCGGCTGCAGCGCCAGCCGCTCCAGTTCCTGCACCTGCCACTGCAGCTGCTCGCGTTCGGCATTGCGCTGCGCAGCGTGGGTTTCATACTCGCTGCGCACCTGCGCCAGTTTCTGCCAGTGCCGGTAGGCCGCGGACACTTCGGCCGCGAGCGCGGCCAGGCCGGCGTGCGCATCCAGAAGCGCGCGCTGGGCGTCGGCCTTCAGCAGCGACTGGTGCGCGTGCTGGCCATGGATGTCGACCAGCCATTCGCCTGCTTCGCGCAGCTGGCTCAGCGTCGCCGGCCGGCCATTGATGAAAGCGCGCGAACGCCCGCTCTTGTCGATCACCCGGCGCAGCAGGACCGAGCCGGGATCCCCCTCGAGTTCGGCCGAACGCAGCCATTGCTCCAACTCCGGCAGCAACTGGATGTCGAACTCGGCGCCGATGTCGGCGCGCTCGCAGCCTGCGCGCACCGCCGCCGCGTCGCCGCGCTCGCCCAGGGCCAGCGCCAGCGCGTCGATGAGTATGGACTTGCCTGCGCCGGTTTCTCCGGTAAGCACGGTAAAACCCAGCTGGAATTCGAGTTCGAGCGAATCGACGATGACGAAATCGCGGATGCTGAGCGTGCGCAGCATGTCTACATTTCGCTCCAATGCAGTTTCTCGCGCAGCATGGCGTAGTAGCTGTAGCCCGGCGGATGCACGAAGCGGATGGAATGCGCCGCGCGGCGCACGATCACCTGGTCGTCGGGCACGAGTTCCGAATGCGGCTGGCCGTCGCAGTGCAGGCGCGCACCGACGCCGCGCTGCTTGATCGTGATCTCCACGACGCAGCGGTCGCTCACCGTAATCGGCCGGTTGGAAAGCATGTGCGGGCACACCGGCACCAATGCGATGCCGGGCACATTGGGCTGCAGAATCGGGCCGTTGGACGAAAGCGCATAAGCGGTGGAGCCGGTTGGCGTCGCCACGATAATGCCGTCGGCGCGCAGGTCATAGACGAACTGGCCGTCGATATTCACCAAGAACTCGATCATGCGTCCGGTGCCGCCCTTGTTGACCACGATGTCGTTGAGCGCCTGGGTGCTGAATATCTCCTTTCCTCCGCGCAGCACCTGCGCCTCGAGCATGGTGCGCTCGCCGATGGTGTAGCGGCCCGACAGCAGCAGTTCAATGGTTTCGTGCATGCGCGAAAATGCAATGTCGGTCATGAATCCCAGCCGCCCCTGATTCACACCCACCAGCGGCACCCCGTGGGCCGCCAGATGGCGCGCCGCCGAGAGCATGCTGCCGTCGCCGCCGAGCACCACGGCGAGGTCCGCCTGCGCGCCGATGGCCGCAAAATCGGCCGCGGCGTAACCGTTGCTGCCGATATTCGCGGCCGTTCCCTTTTCGATGAGCACGGCGCAGCCGCGCCGCTGCAACAGGCCGGCCAGGCCGAGCAGCGACTCGGCGATTTCGGCTGTGTTATAGCGGCCGATCAGGGCGACCGTTCGAAAGGCGGGGGACATCACCTTGAAATTAAACCACATCGCTCCCATTTCGTGTTGATGGCGACGCGCAATATGTGGTTAGAATACGGGCATGCTTGACCGACGCGCACAGATACTGCTGAAAACCCTGGTGGAGCGCTATATCGCCGAAGGCCAGCCGGTCGGTTCGCGTGCGCTGTCGCGCTACTCCGGGCTGGATCTGTCGCCCGCGACGATACGCAACATCATGTCGGACCTGGAAGAGCTGGGTTTCATCTCCAGCCCGCACACCTCCGCAGGGCGCATACCCACGCCACGCGGCTATCGCATATTCGTCGACACCCTGCTCACGATCAAGCCCCTCGAGCAGGTCGAACTGCGGGAAATCGAGGGCAATCTGCATCCGGACAATCCGCAGCGCCTGATCAGCTCGGCGTCGCAGCTGTTGTCGCAGCTGTCGCATTTCGCCGGCGTGGTGGCGTCGCCGCGGCGCAAGAGCGCCGCCTTTCGCCATATCGAATTCCTCTCGCTTTCGGAAAAGCGCATTCTGCTGATCATCGTCACGCCGGACGGCGACGTGCAGAACCGCATCCTTTTCACGGAAAAGACCTATACGCCGGCGCAACTCACCATGGCGGCGAATTTTCTCAACCAGAATTATGCCGGCCACACTTTCGATGAAATCCGCCGGCGGGTGCGGGAGGAATTGAAGCAGCTGCACCACGACATGACATCGCTCATGACCGCCGCGCTGGATGCGGGCAAACAGGCCCTGAACGAAGACAACGAGAGCTACATCATCTCGGGGGAGAAGAACCTGCTCGATTCGACCGACCTTTCCTCCAACATGGTGCGGCTGCGCGAACTGTTCGACCTGTTCGACAAGAAGACCCTGTTCGTGCGGATCCTCGACATGAGCACGCGCGCACAGGGCGTGCAGATCTTCATCGGCGGCGAATCCGGCGCCTCGGTACTCGACGAGTGCAGCGTGGTCACCGCGCCCTATACGGTGGATGGGCAGGTGGTCGGCACGGTGGGCGTAATCGGCCCGACGCGCATGGCCTACGAACGCGTCATTCCGATCGTCGACATCACCGCGAAGCTGCTGTCCAGCGCGCTTTCCAGCAGCTGACCGCGCGGCAGCCGCGACCCATGGCATTCCTCGCCGAACCCGCCTTTGCGCACGGCACGCCGGCGCGCACCGCGATCCTGCTGGTCAATCTCGGGACGCCCGAGGCGCCGACGCGCGCGGCGGTGCGCCGCTACCTGAAGGAGTTCCTGTCCGATCCGCGCGTGGTCGAAATTCCGCGGCCGCTGTGGTGGCTGATCCTCAACGGTGTCATCCTCAACCTGCGGCCGGCGAAATCGGCGGCGAAGTACGCGCAGATCTGGGACCGCGACGGATCGCCGCTCAAGGTCCACACCGAGCGCCAGACCAAGCTGCTGCGCGGCTATCTGGGCGCGCAAGGCCGCCCTGCGCTGGTGGTGGAATACGCCATGCGCTACGGCGCGCCTTCGATAGGCACGGTGCTCGCAAGCCTGAAGCAGCAGCGCTGCGAGCGCATCCTGCTTCTGCCGCTGTACCCCCAGTACGCCGCCAGCACCACGGCCACCGCGCTGGACGCGGTCTCCGACTGTCTGCGGCGCACGCGCGACATTCCCGAGCTGCGCATGGTCAAGCACTTTCACGACCATCCTGCCTACATTGCCGCGCTCGCCGACGGCGTGCGCCGGCATTGGGCGCAGCAGGGCAAGCCGGATAAATTGCTGATGAGCTTCCACGGGCTGCCGCGCTACACGCTCGAGCGCGGCGACCCCTATCACTGCGAGTGCCAGAAGACCGCGCGCCTGCTGGCCGAGGCGCTGGCGCTTGCGCCGGATCAATTCCAGCTGAGTTTCCAGTCGCGCTTCGGGCGCGCCGAATGGCTGCAGCCCTACACCGCGGCGACGCTGGCGCAGTGGGGCAGGCAGGGCCTGCGCCGGGTGGATGTGATTTGCCCCGGATTCGTCGCCGACTGCCTGGAGACGCTGGAAGAACTCGGCATGGAAGGCCGGGCGGAATTTCTCAATGCCGGTGGCAAGGAGTTTCACCTCATTCCCTGCCTCAACGAAAGCGACGCTTGGATCCAGGCGCTGGCGCAGATCGCGCTGGAGCACATGCAGGGCTGGGGCGAGCCCGGTGCCGACGCAGCGGCGCGGGCGCGCTCAAGCGAGCGGGCCAAGGCTCTGGGCGCGCCGGTCTAGCTTCAGCCCGGCGCCATCGCGTTCCTGCCCGCGCCAGGCCGCTGCGGCAGGGAATCCCGCCGCCCCTCTTGAATTACGGCGGCTTGCCCCCATCTGCGAAAAGGTTATTCGGAACGGGGCGCTGCACGAGGCAATACACCTCTCACGCGTCCCGCGTGCCCCCTTTTAATCAGATCAGAGGCAAGTGATGTCGGATCAGGAACCTGAAACCCCCCAAACCATGGCAACCGGGAATACGGACGAGCCCGACACCGGCGCGACGGACCAGTCCGGCCTGGAACAGCAACTGCGACTGGCCGAGCAAAAGGCTCAGGAGCATATGGACTCATGGCTGCGCGCCAAGGCGGAAACGGAAAACCTGCGCAAGCGCGCGCAGGCGGACATCGCCAGCGCGCACAAATATGCGGTGGACAGCTTGGCCCAGGCCTTGCTGCCGGTCAAGGACAGTCTGGAAGCGGCGCTGGCGGTTGAAAATGTCACGCTGGAGAGCCTGAAAAGCGGAGTGGAACTGACGCTGAAGCAACTCAAAGCGGTATTCGACAAGGCGAACCTGAGCGAAATCAACCCGGTCAATGAGAAATTCGACCCGCACCGGCACCAGGCCATGACCATGGTCGAAGCGCCGGGCGAACCCAATCAGGTGGTGAACGTGATGCAGAAAGGCTATCTCCTGCACGATCGCGTCCTCCGACCCGCGCTGGTAACGGTTTCCAAGGCAAAAGACGCTTGAAGCGCGGGGATTTAACCCCACATCTGTGTCAGGCAACTCCAATTCATCGAGGAACACACTATGGCTAAGATCATCGGCATCGACCTGGGAACCACCAACTCCTGCGTCGCCGTCATGGAAGGCGGACAAACCAAGATCATCGAGAATTCCGAGGGCGCGCGCACCACGCCGTCCATCGTCGCCTATCAGGAAGACGGCGAGATCCTGTGCGGCGCTTCGGCCAAGCGCCAGGCGGTCACCAACGCCAAGAATACCCTGTATGCGGTCAAGCGCCTGATCGGGCGCCGTTTCGAGGAAAAAGAGGTGCAGAAAGACCTCGATCTCATGCCCTACAGGATCGTCAAGCACGACAATGGCGATGCCTGGGTCGAGGTGCGCGGCAAACGCATCGCCCCGCAGGAGGTCTCTGCCCAGGTGCTGATCAAAATGAAAAAGACCGCCGAGGACTACCTCGGCGAACCGGTGACCGAGGCGGTGATCACCGTCCCGGCCTATTTCAACGACAGCCAGCGCCAGGCGACCAAGGACGCCGGCCGCATCGCCGGGCTGGAGGTGAAGCGCATCATCAACGAGCCCACCGCGGCTGCGCTCGCTTTCGGCGTGGACAAGCAGGGCGGCGACCGCAAGATCGCGGTGTATGACCTCGGCGGCGGCACCTTCGACATCTCCATCATCGAGATCGCCGACGTTGAAGGCGAAAAGCAGTTCGAAGTGCTCTCCACCAACGGCGACACCTTCCTCGGCGGCGAGGACTTCGATCAGCGCATCATGGATTACCTGTGCGACGAATTCAAGCGCGACCAGGGCATAGACCTGCGCAAGGACGTGCTTGCGCTGCAGCGCCTGAAGGAAGCCGCGGAAAAAGCGAAGATCGAACTCTCGTCCTCGCAGCAGACCGAGGTCAACCTCGCCTATATCACCGCGGACGCGAGCGGGCCCAAGCACCTGTCGATCAAGCTCACGCGCGCCAAGCTCGAGAGCCTGGTCGATGAGCTGATCGAGCAGACTGTGGCGCCCTGCCTCACCGCGATCAAGGATTCCGGTATCAAGGTAAGCGATATCAGCGACGTGATCCTGGTCGGCGGCATGACGCGCATGCCCAAAGTGCAGGACAAGGTCAAGGAAATCTTCGGCAAGGAGCCGCGCAAGGACGTAAACCCGGACGAGGCGGTTGCGGCAGGCGCGGCGATCCAGGCTTCGGTGCTCTCGGGCGACCGCAAGGACGTGCTGCTGCTCGACGTGACGCCGCTGTCGCTGGGCATCGAGACGCTCGGCGGGGTGATGACGAAACTGATAAAGAAGAACACCACCATCCCGACCAAGGCGCAGCAGGTGTTTTCCACCGCGGACGACAACCAGACGGCGGTGACGATACACGTGCTGCAGGGCGAGCGCGATGTGGCCAACGGCAACAAGAGCCTGGGCCAGTTCAACCTCGCCGACATCCCGCCAGCGCCGCGCGGCCTGCCGCAGATCGAGGTCACTTTTGACATCGACGCCAACGGCATCCTGCATGTATCGGCCAAGGACAAGGCCACGGGCAAGGAGAACAAGATCAAGATCCAGGCCTCGAGCGGCTTGAACGAGGAAGAAATCCAGAAGATGGTGAAGGACGCCGAAGTGCATGCCGAGGAGGACCGCAAGGCGCTGGAACTGGTGAACGCGCGCAATCAGTGCGAGGCGCTGGTGCACTCGGTGAAGAAATCGCTCACCGAGTACGGCGACAAGCTGGATGCCGGCGAAAAGGAAAAGATCGAAGCGGCGATCAAAGAAGCCGAGGCGGTGCTCAAGACCGAGGACAAGGCCGCGATCGACGCCAAGGCGCAGACGCTGGCGCAGGCCTCGCAGAAGCTCGGCGAGAAGATGTATGCCGACGCCCAGGCGGCGGGAGAGAAAGCGGCGCCCGAGGATAAGAGCGAGGCCAAGGCCGACGAAAGCGAAGTGGTCGACGCCGAATACACCGAGGTCAAGGACAGCAAGAAATAAGGTCAAAGGCTAGCGCGGCCGGGGGCGAGGAGTGATAACTTCGCCCCTTTTGCCGTTGCCCGCCCGGCCCGCAATCCTCTCCTTTCACGGAACATATGGCTAAGCGCGACTATTACGAAGTACTGGGCGTCAATCGCGATGCGGACGAAGATGCGATCAAGAAAGCCTATCGCAAGCTCGCGATGAAGCACCATCCGGACCGCAATCCGGACGACAAGGGCAAGGGCGCGGAGGAGAAGTTCAAGGAGGCGAAGGAAGCCTACGAGGTGCTCTCCGACGCCGACAAGCGCGCGGCCTATGACCGCTACGGCCACGCCGGCGTGGATCCGTCCGCCGGAGCCGGCGCGCATGGCGCCGGCTTTTCCAATTTCGCCGACGCCTTCGGCGATATCTTCGGCGACATCTTCGGGCAGGCGCGCGGCGGCCGCTCGAGCGTCTACCGCGGCGCGGATTTGCGCTACAACCTCGAAATTTCGCTGGAGGCGGCAGCGCACGGCACCGAGACCAAGATCCGCATTCCCACCATGGACGAATGCGGCACCTGCCACGGCTCGGGCGCGAAGCCCGGCACCCAGCCCAAAACCTGCACCACTTGCGGCGGCCAGGGCCAGGTGCGCATGCAGCAGGGATTCTTTTCGATCCAGCAGGCCTGCCCCAAGTGCCACGGCACGGGCAAGATCATCGCCGACCCCTGCGTCACCTGCCAGGGCGCCGGACGCATCAAGCAGCATAAGACGCTGTCGGTCAAGATTCCGGCGGGCGTGGACGAAGGCGATCGCATCCGCCTAAGCGGCGAGGGCGAGGCCGGCGTCAACGGCGGGCCGCCGGGCGACCTGTACGTGCAGCTGCATCTGAAGCCGCATGCCGTGTTCCAGCGCGATCACGACGACCTGCATTGCGAAATGCCGATCAGCTTCACCGTGGCTGCGCACGCCCTTGATGCCTTTTCCGCGCAGGCGAAAGATCTTGCCGCTCTGG
>JAAOZY010000071.1 GCA_012274205.1 Betaproteobacteria bacterium | reverse complement strand
GCAGCACGCCCACCGAGCGCCAGCCGCGCGGCTTCGCCATCGCCCCGGACGGCAGGCACCTCATCGCCTGCGGCGAAAAATCGGACACGATTTCGGTGTATGCGATCGATCCGGCCAGCGGCGCGCTTGCCTTGCTGCGGCAATATCCCGGCGGCAGGGGCGCCAACTGGGTGCAGATCGTCGGCTTCGACTAGAGTCGGCGGTGGCGCCGATTGATCAAGATCAACACCTTGGCAGACGCGCGAGTCACCATGGGACCTGCGCTGCTTGAGATCGAGACCGGCAAGAGGAGATAAAATGCTCAACTCCGGTCGCGTGAACGAATTTCCACACAAGCTCCCGGAGCGAGGTGTCCTCGATACGATCGTCGAAGGCATCAAAACGGAGGTCGCACCCCAATGATCTTCGACATGCGCACCATCGTAATCATGCTCGTCGTGAGCTCGGTGCTGATGGCTATCACTCTCCTGGTAGGGACCAGGATGGGTCGCGCCGCGGGCTTTGTGAAATGGAACGCAGGTCTTGGCTTGTTCGCCCTTGGCTGGGTGCTGGTAGCCGCACGCGGAGTGCTGCCGGACTTGGTCACGATCGCGCTGGCTGACGCGATCCTGGTTGCCGGACTCAGCGTCGAGCTTGCCGGAATCATCGAATTCGGGGGCCGCACCGCGCCGCGGCTGCTTCTGCTTGCCCCCGGCCCGCTAATGCTTGCGCTGCTGATTCCGCTGGTGCACGACTATCCTGCCGTGACGCTGTTGATGGGCGTCGTCTTGGCCGCGATATTTGGCGCAATGGCGCTAGCGGCCGCCCGTCTCGGAGCTGACGCAGGACCCGCCCGCTGGATGCTCGCGGTGGCGAATTTCGCCGGCGCAATCATGATTCTGGCGCGGTCGGTAGACATTTGGCTGAAGCCGGCGATGTATCCCAACGTGTTCGCGGCCAACAATCTTCATGCTGCGGCCTTTGTCGTCCTTTTCGCCAACACCATAGTCATACCCGTGGCCTACCTTCTCATGCACCGCGAGCGTGCCGCCGGGGAACTCTACCGATTGGCGACTTTTGATGCGCTGACTGGACTGTTCAATCGGCGCATGTTCCTGATACTCGCCGAGCGCGAACTTGCGCGCGCGCGCCGGACAGGATCGCCGTATGCCGTGCTGATGATGGACCTGGACCTGTTCAAACGCGTCAATGACGAGTACGGTCACCAGGCTGGCGACCGCGTGCTTGCCGAGTTTGCTGCGATCGCCAAACGCAGCGTCCGCACCGAAGATCTGCTGGGACGCTACGGCGGCGAGGAATTTTGCGCGGTTCTCCCCGGGATCACCATGCCAAAGGCGACTGCAATCGCCGAACGCATCAGAGGAGCAGTCTCGCAACGCCCATTGGGCGATCTGCCGCGCGCAATCACAATCAGCATCGGCGTCGTTGCTTGCAGTGGAAAGGCGGGGGTATTGCTGGACACCGCGATCGGGCGCGCCGACGCGGCCTTGTACCGCGCCAAGCACGATGGGCGCGACCGAGTCGTCGGGCTTGACCTGGCGCCGGAAGACGCAGCGACAGCCGTGCCCTAGCTGTGATGTTCCAATAGCTTGTTTCTGTTCATTCGGACTAAGTTTGCGAGACCAGGAGCTGCGACCCAAGCCGCATCTTTCAGGAGACCAGCCGAATGAACACGCATAAGAATGCCCGACTGGTCTTGCGCGAATCAGCGGCCTCGAATTACCGGCATCCCGGTTCGCGATTCGGGCTGGTCCAGAAGGTGTATTCCTTGCAATCGTCCGGGGCCGGCGGGCGGTAAGGAGGTAGTTGACCAGGTCCCAGCGCTCCTGCGGCGTGGTACTCGCCGCATAGGAGGGCATCGGCGCCGGCGCGAGGCCGGTAGTGAGTCGCAGCCATACTTGCTCCGGCTGCGCGCCGCCGCGAAATGTCCACGGCGCGGTGAGATCGCGGCTGATTACCGGGTAGCCCCTGGCATCACGCAGTTCGACCCCGCCACGCAGATTTTCGCGATGACAGCCGGCGCAGCCGAGCTTCGCAAAAAGTGCCGCGCCGCGCGCCGTGCTCTCTGCGGTAGGCGGTACGCGCGGCGCAATGTCGAGTGCTGCCGGATTCGCACCTTCCGACGTCGGCGAGACGCGTCCCCACAGTGCGCTAAAATGGGCAACACCTGCCGAATTCGCCCGTCGTTGCGGGCTCGAGCCCGCAACGACGGGCACAAGAGAGCCGGAAATCTCTACGATTGACCGGTCCTAAAACGGGGATGGGGTCAGGTAGCCTGCCAGGAGCGGTAGCGCGGGTTCACGAAAGTGCGCCGCTCATCACACGTGCAAGGCCGTCGCTGTCAAGGATGCGAATTGACTTTCGCTGCACGTCGATTAGTCCTTCCTCATGGAACTTGGAGAATATACGGCTGACGGTTTCCAGCTTCAAGCCAAGGTAACTGCCCATCTCCTGGCGCGTCATGCGCAAACTGAATTCGGAGGGCGAGTAGCCGCGCGCCGCCAAGCGCTTGGACAAATTGAGCAGCAACGTCGCCAGGCGTTCCTCGGCATTCATGCTGCCCAGCAGAAGCATCACGCTCTGTTCGCGCACCATTTCACGGCTCATCATTCTACGTAAGTGGCGCTGCAGGCTGGGAATTGCGTGTGCCACCTCCTGCAACTTGGCAAAGGGAATGGCGCAGACCTCACTGTCCTCCAGGGCGATGGTATTGCAGGCGTGTTGCCCCGGCCCGATGCCGTCCAAGCCCAACACCTCGCCTGCCATGGAGAACCTGGTCACTTGGTCCTGAGCGTTGTCGAGCTGGGCAGTGGACTTGAAGAAGCCGCTGCGAACGGCATACAGCGAGGAAAAGTGGTCGCCGCTGCGGTACAGGATTTCACTGCGCCGCACGCGCAAGCGATTGAAGACCATGAGGTCGGCGACTTTCCTCTCGGAAGCAGTCAGTTCGCAGCACGGCACGCACAGCTCGCGCAAATTGCAGCTCGAGCATTTGATTTTGAGTGGCTCGAATTGTCCCGAATCCGGCGGGCTTGCTGCATCGTCCAGCATGCGGTGCCTTGCGGCGCCAATCCTTGCCAAGGTGTTGGTTTCTACAATACTCTCCCGTCAGATGTTATCGTGTCGTGTGTTGTTTCAGCGCGAAGCACTTCGCTTCGCTTTCTAATGCCCGGCCAGAACCTCGACCCGGCAAACTTCGCCGTTGTAGCACCGCTGCCGTAATTCGGCATTCGACGCGGAACCAGCGGCCTGTGCGTTTCCCTTGGTGGCAGAAGAGGACGGCTTGAGACTGGTTGCGGACGCTAAGTTATTTCGGGCGAATTGCAAGGCGCTTCTGCCCGCGCGATAGTGCCGACGCGGGTCAGTCAGATTGCTGCGAATCACGTTTCCGCATCTGCTCCAGTTCAATCCCGATTTCCGTGTCGACCCATTCCTGTTCATCAGCATCATAGGTAAAGCTCTGGCGCTCGGCGCGCCAATGTGGTGCGAGCTCAACCGCGAGACGACGCTCTTCGCTACTCAATCTGGCAGAGCGGTTGTCGGGTTTACTAGAATCTTTTCTGGAAGCGGAGGCACTCGACCTATTGGCCTGGAATTGGTTTGCTTTGGTTGGTGCGTCTTTCAGTTCTTTGAGAAATTGAGTCTCTTCCGCTTTCATATGGTTCTCCTCCGGAAATAGAAGGCCTCTCGTGCGCCCGACGGTCATTAACTGCGCTATAACACCGCAGTGTTGGGTGCCCTTAACACTACCTCAGCACTCTGTGAAAAATTTTCGCCTCTCGAAATCATTCGGTCTGTGCGTTGGCCAACATAGGATGGAAAGATGCAGGTGGCGGCCTGCCGACGCCGCCTCCCAGCGCCGCCTCCCAGCGCCTGCCGTTTACACCACAGGTCATTTAGTCGCCGCCAGCAGCCGCTCATGAGTGCAGTTTTTGGCCCTGTCAGCAGCCGCTTGGAGCAGGCTGCTGAAGTACATCCAGCGGACGCCAGTGGACGGCATCGCTGCGCAGCAGCCAAAGTTGAGCATTAGATGAGGAACCCATTTTGGACGACCGGTTTGGAGTAGCGCCGCTCGTTCAATGTCGGCTATGGAGCGGCATACCTCAGTGGCGGGTTGTGGACGGTTGCTGCCTGTGGCGCCCGCTGCCTACTGAAATTCCGGCCAAGGTTCGCCTGCCTATGGTGCCCGGGTGCAGCAGGCGACCGAGGTTGTGTAAAAACGAAGAATTTCTGCGGCTGATTTTGTCGCGATCGTGATGGCGCGACTTATTTTTGATCTGGATCTCAGGAATTGGCGTCGGATTGTGCATAAAAGACGGCTTACTACGCCGTCATTGCTTT
>JAAOZY010000462.1 GCA_012274205.1 Betaproteobacteria bacterium | reverse complement strand
CTCGCGCACGTTGATCGGCACCGCGATCGCGCCGAGGCGCCACGCGGCGAGCAGCGCATAGACGAACTCGGGCTCGTTGGCGCAGAGGATGGCGACGCGCTCGCCCGCGCGCACGCCGTCCTGCGCGAGGCCCGCGGCCACGCGCGCCGCGTGGCGCTCGAGTTCCGCGTAGCTCACGCGCGCATCCGCGCACACCAGCGCCTCGGCATCGCGGTGGCGCTGCAGCGTTTGCGCGAACAGGGCGTTCAGATTCGCCGGGCGCTCGGCAAAGCAGCGCATCACGCGCCCGTAGTGCGCCTCGCGCCGCAGCGGCGGCATGCGCTCAGGCGGCCAGTGCATGTTCGGAGTCGCGCCGGGTCATGCCGCATTCTAGCCCGCGCTGCGGCGCCTGCGGCTTGGGCTATACTTTGGCCCATGCTCGAAATCCTCCTCGGCCTCGCCGTTTTGCTGCTCCTGCTCGCGGGCTGGCTCGCCTGGCGCATGGCTGGTGTGAGCCGCAAGGTGGATGAGCTGCCCGCAGGCATGGCGCAGGGGCTGGAAGAGAAGCACCGCGCCATGCTCAGCGACCTGCACGGCGGGCTGACGCAGCAAGGCGACCGGCTGGGCGCGAATTTCGGCGAATCGTCCGAGCGCCTGCGCGGCACGCTGGCCGAGGAACTCAAGCAGACGCGCGACACGCTGCATGCGCTCAAGCTGAGCCTGGCGGAAAACCTCGGGCAAAGCCGCGAGGCGATGATCAAGCAGCTCGCCGCGACCACCGAGCAGCTGAACGCCAAGATCGACCAGCGCCTGGAGCAGATATCGGGCAAGGTGAGCGAGCGCCTGGACGAGGGCTTCAAGAAAACCAACGAGACTTTCGTCAACGTGATGCAGCGCCTGGCGACCATCGACGAGGCGCAGAAGAAGATCGACAATCTCACCGGCAGCGTGGTGAGCCTGCAGGAGCTGCTCGGCGACAAGAAATCGCGCGGCGCGTTCGGCGAAGTGCAGCTCGAAGCGCTGGTGCGCAACGTCATGCCCCCGGGCGCGTTCGAACTGCAGTACACGCTCTCGAACGGCACGCGCGCCGATTGCGTGCTGAAGCTGCCCGAGCCGACCGGCCTGGTGGCGGTGGATTCGAAGTTTCCGCTGGAGAACTACCACCGCATGTTCGAGGCCGGCGTGAACGAGGCGGACCGCAACCTCGCGCAGAAGGCGTTCCGCGCCGACATCAGGAAGCACATCGATGCCATCGCCTCGAAATACATCATCGCCAACGAGACTTCGGACGGCGCGGTGATGTTCGTGCCGGCCGAGGCGGTGTTCGCCGAGATCCACGCCTATCACGCCGAGGTGGTGGAATACGCCAACGCAAGGCGGGTGTGGATCGTGTCGCCGACCACGCTGATGGCGGTGCTCAATACCGCGCGCGCGGTGCTGAAGGACGTGGAAACGCGCAAGCAGATCCACGTGATCAAGGAATCGCTCGCGCGCCTTGCGGTCGAGTTCGGCCGCTTCGACGAGCGCATGAAAAAGCTCGCCGACCACATCCGCCAGGCCAATGACGACGTGGAGAAGATCCAGGTGACCGGCGGCAAGATCAGCCAGCAGTTCCAGCGCATCGAAGCGGCGGAGATCGACGAGAAGCCCGCCACCGACAAGGTGGTGCGGCTGGTGGATACGTCGAAAGCACCGGAAAGCTAACCCGCGTCCCGAGGAGAAAGCATGTCAGACCTGCAACAGCAATTCGAAGCCGCCGTGGCGGCGTCCAAAACCCTGGCCGAGCGTCCGGACAACACTACGCTGCTCAAACTCTACGCCCTGTACAAACAGGGCACGAGCGGCGATGCGGACGGCAAGCGGCCGGGCATGAGCGACTTCATCGCCCGCACCAAGTACGATGCCTGGGCCGCCATCGCGGGCAGCTCGCGCGAAGACGCGATGCGCCAGTACGTGGACCTGATCGAGTCGCTGAAGGACTGAAGCGCAGCGTTCGGCGGGTGCCGTACGCCGCAGGGGATCGGCCGGAGCGCCAATACCAGAGCCGGTCTCCGGGCATTCATGCAGTGCGAGCCGTGAGCCCGGCGAAGCCCCAATCGTGTCCGGCGCGAGCTTACATGGAGAGTGCGATGCACAAGTTCGAAACCATCCTCTACAGCACCGATGGCGCCGTCGCGACCGTCACGCTCAACCGGCCCGAGGCGCTGAATACCATCGTGCCGCCGATGCCCGACGAGCTCGAGGCGGCGATCGAAGCCGCGGTCCGCGACGAAGGCGTCAAGCTCATCATTTTGCGCGGGGCGGGGCGCTCCTTCTGCGGCGGCTTCGACTTCGGCCAGGGCTTCCATCACTGGGACAAGTACATTAATACGGATGGCCAGTGGGACCCGGGCAAGGACTTCGCGTTTTCCACCGCCCCGACGCTGGCGCCGACGCAGAAATTCATGAGCATCTGGCGCTCGCCCAAGCCGGTGATCGCGCAGGTGCACGGCTGGTGCGTGGGCGGGGGCAGCGACTACGCGCTGTGCGCCGACCTGGTGATCGCGAGCGAGGACGCGCGCATCGGCACACCCTACTCGCGCATGTGGGGCGCCTACCTGAGCGGGATGTGGATCTACCGGCTCGGCCTGACCAAGGCGAAGGAATACGCGCTTACCGGCAAGCCGCTCTCGGGCAAGGAGGCTGCAGCGGCCGGCCTGATCAACTCCGCCGTGCCGTTCGAGCGGCTCGAGGCCACGGTCAAGCGCACGGCGCAGCAGCTGGCGACGATCCCGCTGTCGCAGCTCTCGGCGATGAAGCTCGTCGTCAACCATGCCTACGAGAACATGGGGCTCGCCTCGACCCAGACGCTCGGGCCCATCCTCGACGGCCTGATGCGCAACACGCCGGATGCGAAGCGCTTCATCGAGCTCTCCGAACAGCAGGGCGTGCGCGCCGCCATCGCCGCGCGCGACGGACCCTTCGGCGATTACAGCCAGGGGCCTGAGGACGAGCGGCCGAATCCGAACAACGTGATCCGGCCTTGAGCCGGGAGATGCGTACGGCATCGGCCGGAGGCCCAATACTGGCGCGGGTTTCCAGCCGGTCATACGCGCGATTTTCGATTCATTGCAAAGGCAGGCAAGCATGAATGCAGACGAGATCCGCAGCTCCATCGACGCGGCGAGGGCGCTGCTCGCGGCCAACCCGGACAAGCGCAGGCGCACCGATGCGCCCGCCACCGCCGTGCTGGAGGCAGGCCTGCGCTGTCGCGCGCGCGGGCCGGAGGGCGCCGAGATCGTCTCCGACATGCCGCGCGGCGTCGGCGGCGAGGCGGGCGCGCCGCGCCCGGGCTGGTACCTGCGCGCCTCGCTCGCGACCTGCGACGCGACCGTGATCGCGATGCGCGCGGCCGAACTCGGCATCACGCTGGACCTGCTGGAAGTGACGGTCGAGAGCGAGTCGGACGGGCGCGGCCTGCTCGGCATGGATGACGCGGTGCCGGCCGGGCCGCTAGCCATGCGAATGAAGGTGCGCATTGCGGCGGCCGGCGTGGATGCAGCGCGCCTGCGCGACATCGTGCACTGGGCGGACGCGCATTCGCCCGTGGGCGACGCGATCCGCCGCGCCATCGACGTCGAATTGCAGATCGAGTCCTAGCGCTCGCGCCGGGATCGGGGCAGCGCGGCCCGCGGGAAAACGCGCTGCGGGCCTGCGCGCCTCAGGAAAACAGCTTCTCGATCGCGAACTGCAGGCCGACCGCGATCAATGCAACCCCGATTACCGTGAAGCGCATGACCAGATCGCTGTGGGCGATGCGCGCCAGCGTGCGGTTTTTGAGCCGATCCTTCAGATAGAACAAGCCGAGCACAAAGCCAAGGACGCCGAGCCCGATCAAGAGAACTGTCATGTGCCGCCGGCCTGAAGGGCTTCGCGCGCAGGGCGCCTGGATCGACAGTTCAGCGAGCGGTGCACAAGGGTCCCTGGCAGCTGAGCGTGTTGAAATCATACACGGCGGAATGTCCGGGATCGCCTTTCGGCCTGGGCACGCCTTTGGGAATCAGAAAGTAGGCCAGATTGCCGCCGTAAAGCCCCGCTGGATAGGTGAAGGCTCCGAGCACCACGAAGGTGTTGTACAAGGGTGGCCCGGGCGGTTTGGGAATACCTTGCCCGGCCACGGGTGGAATATCGCGCCGGGAATTCTGCGCGACGGCATCGGACCAGGCGTCGGCGTCGGCCGCGGTGGCCTTGCGCAGCAGCCCGCGGCGAACGGCATCCTTCAGCCCTGCGGGACCGGCGAGCGGGGCGGACTTGTCGTAGAACGACGCAACGGTAATCGCGTCCGAGCTGAGCATCCTGGTTCCCGCCGCGATGCGCTCGCCGATGACGACGCTGCCTTTGCTTGCGGGATAGACCAGGTCCACAGGGCGGCCGAAGACGCGCTTGGACAGCGGGTTCAGGGGAGCAAGGGCGTCCGCGGTCACGTAGAAGTAGCCGCAGGGGCCTTTGTTGTCGTATGAACTGTTCAGCAGCGGCGTGGCCGTCTCCAGGCCGGCGACCGCCTGCCGGTGGTATCCCCCGACCAGCACCGCGAGTATCCGGGTGCGCTCCGACCAGCTGATATTCCAGATGGTCGGCTCGTAGGCGCCCAGCATCAGCGCCACGGGTTTGTCCGGGCTGTTCACGGCGACGTCGATCTGCGTTGCTTGATGGCCGCTCTGGTCTATCTGGAACGCGATCTCGCGGCCGGTGTAGGCGCCCGCAGCGAACACGGCGAAGTCGGCGGGGAATTTCAAATCCGGAAAAGCGCAGGCTGGCTTTTGCACGACGGCCAGCGTCGATTTCGCTTCCGGGTCGAAGCCGGAGTTCTGCGGCGTGAGCGCATCCGGATCGTCGCGGCAGACGTCTTTCCAGGACGCCTCGCGCTGGCCGATCCAGAGATTGGTGAGGCAGGCGAGGGAGGTCTTGACCGCACCGAGCTTGCGCTCGGGCGTGACGGTGAACTCGGCGTCCACTTCGGCAAAAAACGCCTTCCCGCTTGCAGGGGTCACGGACACGGTCAGCCTGCGCGGCAGGCGCGATGGCCCCTGCGTCCACGAGCCGACGCTGGCGGACTTCACCGCCCCGCCCGCGCGGCTGAGCACGAAAGGATGCGTCATCGCGAGATGCTCCGCCTGCTCGCGGATGCGCGTGCTTGCGGCTTCGGCATCGACCGGATCGAGCGTGCCCGGACCGCAGCGTTCCGTATACGAGGATTTGATCATGCGCTCGGCCTGCTCTTCCGCCTCGCGCGCCTTGGCGGCCCGCTCGGGCAGGTCGCGGAACTGCGCGGGCAGGCGCGCCAGCCCGGCGTCGATCTCGGCGAGCTTCGCTTTGACATCGCCGGATTCCGCCTCCGCCCGGTCGCGAAACGGGTCCGGCGTGGCGCGGTCCCAATCGATCACGCGCGCGACCACGCGCTGCGCCAGTTCGGGGTCGGCCAGCAGGGCGGGCAAGACCAGCGGTCCGATCGTCATGATCATGATCGTTAGGAGCTGCGGCCGGTCGCCCTTCTCGAACTGGATTTGACGCGAGCTGCGCAGCCGCGCCGCAAGGTAGAAGAACGCCGCGTCTTCCTTGCGCCCGATCAAGCGCTCCCCGGAGGCTGCGTG
>JAAOZY010000461.1 GCA_012274205.1 Betaproteobacteria bacterium | reverse complement strand
CTGCAAGAGACAATGTCATTGTCTTCTCGCTATCACCCCCCTCCCTAACCCTCCCCCACAAGGGGGGAGGGAACAGACTGAGAGTGCCGCGCCCGCCAACGCTTTAGCCTTCCCGCAGCAGCTCGGCGATCAGCGCGCGCGCCTCGTCCACGGCGAACGCCAGGCGGTCGACGGCCGCGCTGCATTCCGACGGCGCGGCGCCGGCGGCACGCTCGGCCGCTTCGGCCGCGCGCGCGACGCCGGCCGCGCCGATGCCGGAGGCCGATCCCTTCAGCGTATGCGCGAGCGGCGCCACCGCCGCGGCGCCACCCGCCCGCATGCGCACGAGCAGCATCGCCGCCTGGCGGTCGAACAGCTCGAGCAATTCGCGCTCGAGGCTGCGGTCGCCGAAGGTCATGCGCGCCAGCTGGCCGCGGTCGATCGCGGCGCCGGCGGCGGACTGCTCGCATCGGTCGGTTGCCGTTTGTGCCATGCATCCTCCCCCATGGGTTTTGCCCGTTGTCGCGGCCGAATTTGACATACGCGAGACAAAAACGAGGTAAATACACGACGACGACGTGGCGGCTGGGAGCATGGGGACGCGGGCGTGGTTAAAGTCGCAGAAATCGCGAAGGTATCGGCCTGCCGACTGGGTCTGCTCTGGCCGTAACGCGGCCGCAATTCCTCGTCCATGATCGGCGTAAAGGCGCGGACCGGTTCGTGTGCGGCCCGTGGCGCCATCGCGACAATCATGGTTAACAGTCGGTTAACGATGATGAAAAACTCCTTACTGCTTCGGTTTCTTTCGTATTGCCAAGGCGATAGGATGCGGATCGAGGGGTAAAAGGGACGACGTGCGCTACTATCCGCGCCGTTCCGACCAGTTCCCGCGCGCGTGGCGCGACCCGACGGCGACGTCGCGGGTGGCGACAATTGTCCAGCGTAAGAGCGAGGCGACGACCGAAATGGCCAACAGTCCGCAAAAATCCAAAGAAGCGACGGAAGCAGCGCTCGAAGCGATCCAGGAGGCGCTCGGCACCCGCTTGAGCGATCCGCGCCCGGGCGCGTCGCTTGCACCGCCCGCCGCCGCCGATCAGACGCCCGCGGCCGACGCCGACCTGTTCCGCGAAGCGCCGCAAGCGGAGGACTGGACCGATGCGGCGGCGCCGCGCCGCGCCGCCAACGACGACCGCGCCAATATCGGACAGATCCTGCAGGCGTTGCGCCGCCGTCCGACGCGCACGCCTTATATCGTCGCCAGCGTTGCCGCCTTTGTCTGGGCCGCCGGTGGGCTGGCCACCGCCTATCTGTTCGGCGGCGAACTGCAGACGCTGCTTGCCACCCCGCGCATCGGTTTTGCCGCGCTCATCGGCATCGCCTGCGCGATCGTGGTGCCGGTGATCTTCTACTACGTGCTCGCCCACATGTTCAGCCGCGCGCAGGACATGCGCATTGTCACCGAATCCATGGCGGCCGTCGCCATGCGCCTTACCGAACCCGAGACCTCGGCGCGCGAGTCGATCGTCAGCGTCGGCCAGGCCATCCGGCGCGAGGTCGCCGCCATGGGCGACGGCGTCGAACGCGCGCTGGCGCGCGCGGCCGAGCTGGAATCGCTGGTGCACAACGAAGTATCCGCGCTCGAGCGCGCCTATAACGACAACGAAGTGCGCATCCGCGATCTGCTGCGCGATCTCACCCAGCAGCGCGAGACCCTGGTCGACCAGGCCGAACAGGTGCGCAACTCCATCGCCAGCGTGCATCTCGATCTCGCCCACGACATCGCCTCGGTCGGCGATCTGGTGGCCGACAAGGTCAACGAAGTGGCGACGCGCGTCACCCGCTCGCTTACCGACAAGGGCGAACACATCACGCTGGCGCTCGGCCATGCCGGCGATTCGATGATCGACGCCTTGAGCGACCGCGGCGCGACCTTGCTCGACCGCCTGGAAACCACCAGCGACAAGGCCACCACGGCCATCACCTCGGCCAGCGATCAGCTTTCGGCCAGCCTCACTTTCAAGACCGAGCACGTGCAGGAGGAATTCAACGAACTCGCCGCCAACCTGCAGCAGATGATGACCGTCCGGCTCGACCAGGTCGCGCAGGGCTTCGCGCAGAAGGCCTCCGGCACTATCGAGAACATGGCCGGCCGCTCGCAGCAGTTCAGCGACGCGCTCATCGACAGCAGCGCGCACTTGGCCGACGAGATCGGCGCGCGCGCCGAGGAGGTCAACGCGGCGTTCAAGTCCAACGGCGAGGCGGTCAAGGACATGCTGGCGGCGCGCCTGCAGGCCTTCGAGGACATGTTCAACCATGGCGGCACCGAGCTGAGCGAGAAGATCTCGCGCGACAGCACTACCCTCGGCAGCCTGATCACCCGCACCATTTCCGAATTCGACCGCACCGTGAAAACCTATGGCGGCGAACTGGTGGAGCGGCTGGGCCAGCGCACCCAGGACGTCTCCGAGGCGATGCGCACTTACATCGACAGCTTCGACCAGCGCGTCAGCGGCCATACCGGCGAGGTCAACAAAACGCTCGATACGCGGCTGACGCAATTCGAGAACGTGATCGGCGAGCGCATGAGCGGTCTCGCCAAGACGCTGACCGACGGCGGCACGGAAGTCGTCGGCGCGCTCGATAAACGCATCAGCGAGGTTTCCGGCGTCATCACCGCGCGCGGCGGCGAGGTGGCGGACGCCATCGGCGCCAAGGTCGGCCAGATGGACCAGACCCTGGGCGCGCGCGCGCTCGAGGTCGCCAACACCCTCGACAACCGCATCGACCGCTTCGAGGAGCTCCTGGTCGGCCGCGCCGAAAAGGTTACCGGCGAGATCGAGAGCCGCACCAAGGCCGCCGCCGACGCGCTCAACGCGCGCATGGAGCAGCTCAGCCTGGCGATCAAGACCAACGCCACGGAAGCCGAGAAGTCGCTCGGCACGCTGGCGCTCTCCACCGTCGAGGCCATCCGCGGCAGCGCCAGCGAGGCCGAAAGCAAGCTGACCGGCATGAGCCAGGAGGTCGCCCGCACCATCACCGGCAAGGCCGAGGAGATTTCCACCGTCCTCACCCAGCGCACCAACGAGATGGCGGCCGTGCTGTCCGACAAGCATGGCGGCGTGCTGTCGGTGATCACCGAGAAGGGCCAGCAGTTCGCCTCCGACATCACCAAGGCCACCGATCAGGCGATAGCCTCGATCGAGGAGAAGGGCTTCACCTTCACCCGCACGATGCTCGACAACGGCGGCGAAATCACCCGCCAGATCAACACCGCCGGCGAAACCGCCTCCAACAGCGTGACGCGCACGCTCAACGATCTCCATGACACGGCGCAGAAGGCGATCGCGCAGTCGCAGGAAACCGCGACCACGACCGTGCGCGAGATGATGGATACCCACAACATGCTGCGCGCCGACACCACCGCGCTGTTCGAGCGGCTGCGCGAAGCCAACATCATGTTGCAGGAAGTGCTGTCCGGCTCGCACGAGAACATGAGCGCGCTGGAAAACACGCTGATGCTGCGCGTGTCGGAATTCGTCAACGCCATGCATGAGGTTTCCACCTCGACCGGCGAGGCCACCGACCGCGTGGAACGCAACATCACCGGTTTCCGCGACATCACCTCGCACGTCCTCACCGACCTCGGCCAACTGGCCGAGGTCGGTGAGGACGTGCGAGGTGATGT
>JAAOZY010000460.1 GCA_012274205.1 Betaproteobacteria bacterium | reverse complement strand
TTGTCCTCGAGCGCGCCCATCCAGGGGTTCATCTTTTCCTCTTCGGTCCCGGGCAGGAAGCCGATGTCCTCACCCACGGGCACGGTCACGCGGGTGATGATGATTTCCGAGAAGATCTTGCTCTCCAGCGTCTGCATCAGACCGGCCGCCAGCGTGAGCAGGGTCTTGCCGGTGCCGGCCTGGCCGAGCAGGGTGATGAAATCGATATCCGGATTCATCAGCAGATTGAGCGCGAAATTCTGTTCGCGGTTGCGTGCGGTGATGCCCCAGATGTTGTTCTTCTGGTGCGAATAGTCCTTGATGGTTTCCAGCACCGCGGTGCGCCCGCTCTGCTCGCGCACGATGGCATGCAGCGGGTGATCGCTCTCCTGGTAGACGAATTCATTCACCAGCAGGTGCTGGCACAGCGGACCCTTGACGCGATAGAAGCTGCGGCCGTCCTTCTTCCAGGATTCCACGTCCTTCCCATGGGTGTCCCAGAAGTCCTGCGGCAGTTCGCGCACCCCGGTGTAGAGCCGGTCGATGTCCTCCAGCACCTTGTCGTTGAAATAGTCCTCGGCGGCGAGCCCCAGTGCGCGCGCCTTGATGCGCATGTTGATGTCTTTCGACACCAGAATGACCTGCCGCTGCGGTTGTTGCCGCTGCAGCGCCATCACCACGCCGATGATGTGGTTGTCCGCCTTGCCCATGGCGAGCGACTCGGGCAGCGCGCTGTCCAGCGCTTGCGTCTGCAGGAACAGCTTGCCCTCGGCGAAATCGCCCTTGTGGCGCTTGAGCGGGATGCCCGCGTCGATCTTGCCGGCGACGCCGCTGACGATGTCGTCGAGGTAGCGGCTCGCCTGGCGCGCGTTGCGCGCGACTTCTGACAGGCCTTTCTTGTGCCCGTCGAGTTCCTCCAGCGTCATGATCGGCAGGAACACGTCGTGCTCCTCGAAGCGGAACAGGCTGGTGGGATCGTGCATCAGGACATTGGTGTCGAGCACGAACAGTTTGGTCAGGGACTTGCCGGATTCGGATCGGTTCTTGCGCTTGGTCATGGGAGGGTGGTCGGCATTTTCATTGAACGCCGCGCTGTTATCAAAGGGATTGAACAAAGTCGAGTACCTCCTGTACGTGACCGGGAACTTTTACGCCGCGCCACTCGCGCAAAATGGCACCGTGGCGGTCCAGAACGAAGGTGCTGCGCTCGATGCCGCGCACCTGTTTGCCATACATGTTTTTCATTTTGATGACACCGAACAGAGTGCACGCCGTTTCATCGGTATCCGCGAGCAGGTCGAAGGGAAAGCCGTGCTTCGCCTTGAAGTTCTCATGCGATTTGAGGCTGTCGCGCGAGATGCCATAGACCGCGCCGCCGAGCTTGTGGAATTGCGGGTGCAGATCGCGGAACTGGATGCTCTCGGTGGTGCAGCCGGGGGTGTTGTCCTTGGGGTAGAAGTACAGCACCAGGAATTTGTCTTTGATTGCGGACAGCTGGAAGGTCTTGTCGCCGGTGCAAGGCAGGGAAAAATCGCTGACTTTCTTTTCCATGGTCTCTTTTCGGTCCGGGAGCGGGCGCTTTCCACTATTGTTGATGAATCGGCAGGTGAACGCAACTTTCGTGAACCGCCCCCCGGTCAATAAACCCTAAGTGCCTAAAGGAAAAAGCTTTCCAGCTGGCGCCTGACTTCCTCCGGCTGCTCTTCGGGCAGATAGTGGCCGCAATCCAGGGCCTGGCCGCGCACCTCGCCCGCGACCGCGCGCCATTCGGCGAGGCAGTCGAACTGCTGTTCGATGACACCATGCTTCCCCCAAAGCGCAAGCAGCGGGCATGTGATCTTGCTCGCGGCATCGGCGGCGTCGTGCGCGAGGTCGATGGATTCGGCTGCGCGGTAGTCTTCGCAGCTCGCGTGGATGGCGGCCGGGTCGGAAAAGCAGCGCACATACTCCGCCATTGCTTCCGCGGCAAACACCTTCAGCCCGCCATGGCGCCGGCCCATCTGATACTTGATGAAGTATTCCGCATCGGCGCCGATCAGCTGTTCCGGAAACGGCGCCGGCTGGATCAGGAAGAACCAGTGGAAATAGGCTTTGGCGAAGGCGCGGTCGGTGCGCGCGTACATCGACCTGGTCGGGCAGATATCGAATACGGCGAGCTTGTTCACGCGCTGCGGGTGATCGAGCGCGAGGCGGTGCGCGACGCGGCCGCCGCGGTCGTGTCCGGCGAGGAAAAATGTTTCGTGTCCGAGCGCCTGCATCAGCTCGACCTGATCCAGCGCCAGCGCGCGCTTGGAATAATTGCTGTGGTCGGGCAGCCCGGCCGGCTTGGACGAATCGCCATAGCCGCGCAGATCCGCCGCGACCACGCTGAAATTCTGCGCCAGGCGCGGCGCGACGCGGTGCCAGATGCAATGCGTCTGCGGATAGCCGTGCAGCAGCAGCAGCGCCGGGCCGCGCCCGCCACACACGGCATTGATGCTCGCGCCGCTGACATCGATGCGCCTGCGCTCGAAGCCGGGGAACAGGGCGCTCATGCGAGAAATTCCTTGCCCTGCAGGGCGAGCGTGCCCGATCTTCCCGGGATCTCGCCCATGCTTACTTCGTGCCGCGGCAGCTTCTCCAGCTTGAGCGTGTCATACAGATCGCGCGTGCGCACCAGTTCGTAGCCCATGGCGCCCCAGCCCTCGAGCAGGGACTCGAACACCGGCAGCAGTTTCATGCCCTCGAGCTCCGCATGCAGGGTGTAGACGTGGCCGGTGGGCAAAGGATTTTCCGACAGCTTGAGCAGGTGCGCGGCCACATTTTCCGCCGTCAGACCGTCCAGGCCGATCAGTTCGTCCAGCGTCGGCAGGGTGGTCGGCAGCTGCGGGCAGGCGATGATCTCGCCGCGGTAGACCGGGACGAAAGGGCAGCGGCCGCGCGTGTCCGAGCAATAATCGAAACCGAGGCGCTGCGTCAGGCGCAGCGCATGCAGGTTCATCTGCCAGCCGGCGGCGCCATGGGTGCGCGCGGCCTCGCCGAAAATTTCCGAAAAGCGCAGGTAGGCCGCGCCCATTTGCTCGCCGGTCCAGCGCTCGCCGCGGCGCGCGACCTGGTCCTGCCACTTGACGTGGTCCCAGGTGTGGATGCCGACCTCGAAGCCGGCATCGCGCGTTGCGCGCAGGATAGCGGCGCAGCGCCGGCCGATGTCGGGGCCGGGAAGCAGCGTGCCGTAGAGCAGAGTTTTGAGACCGTAGTGCTCGAGCACCGAGGTGCGCGACACCTTCTTCATGAAGCCCGGACGCAGGGCACGCGTGATCGCGCGCCCGGTGTGGTCCGGCCCGAGGCTGAACAGGAAAGTTGCACCGGCGCGGTGCTTGTGCAGCAGTTCGACCAGGCGCGGCACGCCTTCGCGGGTGCCGCGGTCGGTATCGACGTCTATTTTCAGCGCGAGTTTCACGGCGGGGTCCGGCTGCGCTGCCGCCGCGCGGGTGCAGCGGCGATGCGGCGCTCGATCTGCTTCAATCTACGAGGTGGCGCGCTTCGGCGACGTGGCCGCGATAGAAATCGAATATATGCTTCATCGCCTGCTGCATGCCGACCTTCGGCTGCCAGCCCAGATCCTTGCAGGTGTTGGTAATTTTCGGCACGCGGTTCTGCACGTCCTGGTAGCCTTTGCCGTAATACTTCGCCGAGCTGGTCTTGACCAGTTTCACTTTTTTCGCGTGGCTGCGGTATTCGGGATATTCCAGGGCGAGCTTCAGCATCATCTCGGCCAGTTCCCTCACCGAATAATTATTCTTCGGGTTGCCGATGTTGTAGATTTGGCCGCTCGCGACCCGCCCCGGGTTATCGATGATCTTGAGCAGCGCGTCGATGCCGTCGTCGATGTAGGTGAAAGCGCGCTTCTGGCTGCCGCCGTCCACCAACTGGATGTGTTCGCCGCGCACGATATGGCCGAGAAACTGGGTGATCACGCGCGAACTGCCTTCCTTGGGCGTATTGATCGAGTCCAGCCCGGCGCCGATCCAGTTGAACGGCCGGAACAGCGTGTAGTCCAGGCCTTCCTGCATGCCGTAGGCATGGATCACCCGGTCCATCAGCTGCTTGGCGCAGGAATAGATCCAGCGCGGCTTGTTGATCGGGCCCAGCACCAGCTCGGAGGACTCCGGGTCGAATTCATCGTCGCGGCACATGCCGTAGACTTCCGATGTGGAGGGGAACACGACGCGCTTCTTGAATTTGACCGCGGAGCGGATGATCGGCAGGTTGGCCTCGAAGTCGAGTTCGAACACCTTCAGCGGCTGTTTCACGTAGGTAGCAGGCGTGGCGATCGCCACCAGCGGCAGCACCGTGTCGCACTTGCGCACGTGGTATTCGATCCATTCCTTGTTGATGGTGATGTCGCCCTCGAAGAAATGGAAGCGCTTCTCGTCCATCAGGTCGGAAATGCGTTCGGTCTGCATGTCCATGCCGTAGACCTCCCAGTCGGTCTTGGCGATGATGCGCTTGGACAGGTGGTGGCCGATGAAGCCGTTGACGCCGAGTATCAGGATTTTTTTCATGTGATCACGCGAAAGTAAGCTTACGTTGTGCCAACGCGGCGGGATCGAGCGCGATGCCCGCTTCGTCCTTTGCTTCCAGTTCCAGTACGCGCAGCACCTTGCCGTCGCCGCAATCGGCGAAGTAGGAGCCCGCTTCGAAATATAACCCAGGTGCACCGCTCCGCGGGCGCCTATTTGGCTCCAGCCGGGTGCGCAGGATGCGCAGCGTCAGACCTGCGGCGCGGGTAAACGCCCCCGGATAGGGCGGGGCGACGCCGCGCACCAGATTGTGCACTTCCTGGGCGCTGCGGCTCCAGTCGATGCGGCCGTCTTCGGCTTTGCGCCCGCCGTAGTAGCGGCCCTGGTTCAGGTCCTGCGGCTGGATGCGCGCGCTGCCTGCGATCAGTCCCGGCAGCGCGCGCGCGAGCACCTGCTCGGCGGCGTCCGTGACCTTGGCGAAAACTTCCGCAGCGGTGTTATCTGGACCTATGGGCACGGCCTGCTGCGCGACGATGCCGCCCGCGTCGGGCTTCACCACCATCTCGTGCAGGCTGGCGCCGGTCTCGCGCTCGCCATGGATCACGGCCCAATTCACCGGCACGCGCCCGCGGTACTTCGGCAGCAGCGAGCCGTGCATGTTGTAGGCGCCGCGCCGCGCCAGGGCAAGCAGCTCCGGCCCAAGCATGTTGCGGTAGTAAAAGGAAAACAGGAAATCGGGCGCCAGCGCCTTGATTTGCGCAAGGACCGCCGCAGCGTTCGGGTCCTCGGGCGTGATCACGGGCAGGGCGTGCCTGCGCGCCAGCGCCGCCACGCTGTCGAACCAGATGTTCTCGCCCGGCTTGTCCTCGTGGGTCACCACCAGCGCGACCCGGACCCCCTGTGCGAGCAGCACCGAAAGGCAGCGCACGCCGACGTTGTGGTAGGCGAAG
>JAAOZY010000459.1 GCA_012274205.1 Betaproteobacteria bacterium | reverse complement strand
GCGCCGGCGCGTGCTCACCACCACGCGCTTGCCCTGCTCGGCGAGCATGCGCACCACATGGCGGCCGATGAAGCCGCTGCCGCCGAGGACGGCGATACGCTCGAATTTCATTCCGGTTCTCCCTGTTCGGTCTCTGTTTGCGTCATTTCGCGATCGCTGCCGCCGCGCGGCGCGATGACTCCTAGGCGGGCTTTGAGGGAGCGCATCGGGCTCCCGAGCATGGCTGCGTAATACATGGTGTTGTTCATCACCTTTTTTACGTAGTCGCGGGTTTCGTCGAACGGAATGGTTTCGGCGTAGATTGCGCCTTCCAGCGGCCGCGTGCCGCGCCATTTGCGTGCGCGCCCCGGCCCTGCATTGTATGCAGCGGCGGCCAGCACCGGACTGTCGTCGAGGTCGTCGAGCACGTGGCGCAGGTAGTAAGTGCCGAGCGCGGCGTTGACGCCGGTATCGGTCACCCGCGCCCAGGAATAATCCTGCATGCCCATGCGCCGCGCCACCCACTTTGCCGTAGCCGGCATCAGCTGCATCAGGCCGGCCGCGCCGGCCGAGGACTTGATCCCCGCGATGAAACGGCTCTCCTGGCGCACCAGGCCGAGCACCCAGGCCTCCTCCAGCCGCTGCATGCGCGCGTTCGCGCCCAGCTCCTCGCGAAACGGCGCAAGGTAGCGCACGCTGAAATCGTGCAGCGCCACGGTCTTGTCGGCGGTGTTGATGGCGCGGTCGAACATCTCATTCTGGCGCGCGAATTCCGCCGCAGCCAGCAGCTGCTTGTCGTCCATGCCGCGTATCGACCAGATCCATTCGCGCGTCGCATCGTAGCGCTGGCTCAGCCGGTACAGCGCCAGCGCACGCTGGAAGCCGGGTTGGCGGCCGATCGCGGCAACTTCCTGCGCGCTCGGCGCGTAGCCCTTGGGCGGGATGGTGAATGGCAGGCCCAATTCCTCCGCGGCGAGCCGGTCGTAGAACTGATGCCCGTCGGCGATGCGCGCAAACAGGGCCTGCGCCGCCACCGGCTGGCCCAGCGCCTGCTCCGCGCGTCCCTGCCAGTAGATCCAGGCCGGCTCGCTCCGTTGCGCCGGCGACATCAGGTGCGCCGAAACCAGCACTTCGCCCCAGTCGCCCCGGCGCAGCGCCGCGCGCAGGCGCCAGGCAAGCTGTTCCTCCGACAGCTGCGTACCGGCTGCATCGGCGCGGCGGTACCAGGCAAGCGCTTCGGGCATGTTCTGCCGCGCCGCGCGCAAGGCGAGCTGGCCCCAGACATAGCCTTGCTCCTCGCCACTGAATCGCGCGCGCAGTTTCGCTGTCCAGTACGCCGCGGCAGCCTCGGGGTCGGTGCGCGCCAGGCGATACAGGGCGAACATGGTGATCTCGCGGGTCGCGCGCTGCGACAAGTCCATCTTCTCCTCGAGGTAGCGCTTCGGGCCGACCGCCGCTGCGAACAGCCGGCCGCGCTCCGGCATTTCGCTGCGCGGCAGATATTCGGCGCTGCGCCAGGCGGCGCTGACCACGCCTGCCTCGAGCAGCAGGCGCACGCGCTGCCACACTTGGCGCGTGCTGAACTCGCCGCGCGCGATCAGGGCTTCGGCCAGCGGCACGCAGCCCTCCGGCAGCTCGCGCGGGGCGTTCCAGTAAGCGCGCACTTCGGCGAGCGCCGATTGGTCTTTCTGCTCCCAGCGCGCCTGCAGCGCATAGCAGGCGGTGTCGGCGTCGTCATTGACCAGCAGCGGATGCTCGGCGCGGAACAATTCCCACTGGCGCTTTTTGGCCAGCAGCTTCAGCCAATCCCGGCGCAGCTGCTCGGCGAGCACGCTGCCCTGCTCGCGCGCGAGGAAAGCGCGCACGTCCGCCGGGTCGGCGTCATCGAGGCGCGGGCGCAGCAGCCAGGATTCGACATAGGGCTCGAGCAGATAGCCCTGCAGGCTCGCATCGTAGCGTGCGAGCTTGGCGTAGTCGCCGGCGCGCGCCGCGGCGCGCGCCGCGAGGAAAATCTCGCCCTCGTCCTGCGACTGCGCTGCGAACGCCTGCGCCGCCGGGGCCAAGGCGAGCGTGAACCCGAGCAACATCGGTGCTATAGTAGATTTCAAAGCTAAGCCCATGATGAAACTAGTATAAGCGCTCCCCAGTGCAGATGGATGACCGGCGTCAAATATATGCAACACGATGAACTGATGGCTTGGCGCAAGCACCTGCGCGGCGAACTGCTCGCGCGCAGGTCGGCCGTGTCCGCGGATCAGCTGCAGGCCTGGCGTTTAGCCATCGACCGGAATCTGCAATACGGGTTCCCGGGACTGGCCCGGGGTGTAGTGGCGTTCTGCTGGCCGATCCGCAACGAGTACGACGCGCGTCACCTGCTGCGCCGGTTGCGCGAACGGGGCGCGAGCGCAGCGCTGCCGGTGGTGGTCGCGCCAAAGTCGCCGCTGATATTCCGTGAATGGCACCCCGGCGTAGAGCTTGCGATAGGCAAGCTCGACATCCCCTATCCCAAGTCCGGGCCCGAACTCGCGCCCGATTCGGTGCTGCTGCCGATGAATGGCTTCGACGCGCAGGGCTATCGCCTCGGTTACGGCGGCGGATTCTTCGACCGGACGCTGGAAAGCCTGCGCGCGCACAAGCCGCTGGTCATCGGGGTGAGTTTCGAGCTTGCCGCGATCGACACCATTCATCCGCAGCCCTGGGACATCCCCATGGACTACGTGGTCACCGAGCGCGGCGTTTACCGGCGCGACGAGGACCGGATGGAGTTCCTCGGCGTGCCGAGCGACGCGAAGGGATCGAGCCTCAGTTCGCCGGTGTGTTACGCGGACGAAATCGCGCCAGGGTATTTCGGGGAAGATCCGGCCGATCGCTGAGCTTGGCTCGCGACAAGCTTGGTTCGGGCGCTTGACCCGTTGCGGCGGCACGGCTAGGATTGAAGTATCTCATTTGTGATACAAGGTGCGCTCATGGCGGTTTCCCTGCGGGTTCCAGACGATGTGAAAAAGCGCGTCGACCGTCTCGCCGGCGCGCAGGACACCACGGCGCACGCCTTCATGCTGGAAGCCATCCGCGACAAGGTCGATGCCGAGGAGGCGCGCGCCGCGTTCATCGCGGAAGCGCAGCGCAGGCTCGCGCGCATGAAGAAATCGGGCAAGGGTATCCCCGCCGCCGAGGTGTTTGCCTATCTGGACGCCCGCGCCAAGGGCGGGAACCCGGCGCGGCCGAAGGCGCGCAAGGCGCCGTGATCGTCTTCGCCGAAGCAGCCTTCCACGACCTGGAGCAGATTTTCGAATTCAATCACGAGCGCGACCCGGCCACCGCCTTGGCGCACCTTGAGGCAGTACGCAGCGCCGTACTCATCCTTGATGCACACCCCAAGATCGGCCGCCCGGCCGGCGCCGGCTCCGCATTGCGGGAACTCGTCATCTCGCACGGCGAGTCGGGCTACATTGCGCTCTACGAACACGCGCCGGCGGAGGACCTCGTCCGCATCGTCGCCATCCGCCATCAGCGCGAAACCGGCTATCGCGGCAAGTGAATGAGCGCGCGAGCGCGGCGGCGTTTTCGTGCAACAGCGCAGCGCGGAGTCGCCAAACTGTCGCATTGCCCGCAGCGCCGGTATTGACGCGGTTTTCCAAGGTGTTTGCGCAATGAAGTTGCCCTGACTCTATTTTTCCACTGGCAGCTATCGGGATATTCGGCCAATCGTCTTGACGGCTAACTTTAGATTGTCGCCGATCACGCAAGCTGCGCCCGAGCGCAAGTCCGTTTCGGTGGAAATACTACCCGCCCCGGCAAAACGCTAGCGCGAGATGGCGGGGCAGGCGAACGAGGTGCTTCAAGCGTTATGTGGCACTTAGACCCGCTTCTTCGTGTCTTTCACGCGTTTCTTAACGTCACCGAACTTCGCTTGGGCCTTGCCGAGAACTTTCTGACCCTTGCCCTTTGCTTCCAGCTTCTTGTTTCCCACGATCTTGCCGGCGACTTCCTTGATCTTGCCTTTCGTTTCCTTGATTCGGCCGGTAACTTGGTCTTTGTTCATGCCCATGGCTTTCTCCTCATGACCTATGCCGGTAACGGCCGGCACGCCGTACTGAGCGATCGAGGAGACAGCGCTTGACGAGACAACGGTGAGCGTCGCGCGCTTGTCACCCACGTCAAATGTTAACGCCAGCGTGCCCGCTGTGTCGGTGCGGTATCGCACATCCACCGCTGTCGCCACCGCCGTGATCGAACCGCGTGCGTCGATACAATGTGCCCGGGCGCATACACCTGCATTCCGAATCGGCGGATAAGTTCCCATGGGATTCGTGTCCTGGGGTTTGGGTCGATAGCACCAGTTCGCCGTCTTTGGAAGCAGGCATTCCCGGCGTTTTCGGTCTACCAGGCGCTTTCGCGCTCAGCCAAGGAAAAGCGTGTACGCCGGGTTCTTCGTCTCGTCCCAATACGGATAGCCCAGGTCGCGCAGGAAGCGGCGGAACGCAGGCATTTCCCGGGGCGGCACCTGCATGCCGACCAGCACGCGGCCGTAGTCGGCGCCGTGGTTGCGGTAGTGGAACAGGCTGATGTTCCAGTCCGGGCGCATGCTGTTCAAGAATTTCATCAGCGCACCCGGGCGCTCCGGAAACTCGAAGCGGTAGAGCAGCTCGTTTTTCGCCAGCGGCGCATGCCCGCCGACCAGGTGGCGCACGTGCAGCTTGGCCATCTCGTTGTCGGACAGGTCGATGGTCTTCAAGCCGTGGCGCCGCAGCCTGGCGATCAGGCGCGCGGTCTCGTCGCGATCATGCACTTCGACGCCAACGAACACATGCGCCTCCTTCGCGCCGGCGATGCGGTAATTGAACTCGGTGACGTTGCGCGCGCCCAGCGTGGCGCAGAATTTCTTGTAGCTCCCGGGGCGCTCGGGTATGGTCACGGCGAGTATGGCTTCGCGGTGCTCGCCCACTTCGGCGCGCTCGGCGACGAAGCGCAGCCGGTCGAAATTGGTGTTGGCGCCGCAGGCCACGGCAACCAGCGTCTGGCCGCGCACGCCCTTGCTCTCGACCCAGGCCTTGGCCCCGGCGATCGCCAGTGCACCGGCCGGCTCGAGTATGGAGCGCGTCTCCTCGAACACGTCCTTGATCGCGGCGCAGGTCTCGTCGGTGTCGACCAGGATGACCTCGTCGACCAATTGCCGGCACAGGCGGAAGGTTTCCTTGCCCACCTGCTTCACCGCCACGCCGTCGGCAAACAAGCCCACGTGCGCGAGGCGCACGCGCCGCCCGGCCTTGAGCGAGCGCGCCATGGCGTCCGAGTCCACCGGCTGCACGCCGATTATTTTCACCTCCGGGCGCAGGCGCTTCACATAGGCGGCGATGCCCGAGATCAGCCCGCCGCCGCCGATAGCGACGAAGATAGCGTCGATCGGCGTCTTCGCCTGGCGCAGGATTTCCATGCCGATGGTGCCCTGGCCGGCGATCACGTCCGGATCGTCGTAGGGATGCACGAAACTGAGCTTGCGCGCACGCGCCAGCTTGAGCGCATGCCGGTACGCTTCGTCGTAGGAATCGCCGACGAGCAGCACCTCGGCGCCGCGCGCCAGCACCGCGTCCACCTTGATCCGCGGCGTGGTCACCGGCATCACAATCACCGCCTTGCAGTGCAGCCGCTGCGCCGCCAGCGCCACGCCCTGCGCGTGGTTGCCGGCCGAGGCCGCGATCACCCCGCGCTTGAGCCTGGCAGCGGGCAATTGCGCCATTTTGTTGTACGCGCCGCGCAGCTTGAACGAGAATACCGACTGCATGTCCTCACGCTTGAGCAGCAGCGTGTTGTGCAGGCGCTGCGACAACAGGGGCGCGGCCTCCAGCGGCGTTTCCACGGCCACGTCGTAGACGCGCGCCTTGAGGATTTTTTCGAGGTAGTCGGGATGCATACTGGATCGATGTGTCATTAATTGGGCCCATTGCGGAATTTGCGAAATGGGCCCCGGCTTAGGGGAGCACGAGGGGATACATCCCCTCGTATCGAAAATGGCGCGCAAGCGTGCAAGGGTAGCAGGATGTGCTTTGCCGCGGCAAGGCGACCGAAACAGGTCCCCGCGAGACGCGTCCCGCCCCGGCGCGGGCGGGGCCGCCGCATGATCGACGCCTGGGCCAGCCTCGCCTCGCTGCTCGCAATGAGCTTCCTCGCCTCGACCCTGATTCCGATCAGCTCCGAGGTCGCGCTGTTCGCCGTGCTGAAGCTGCATGCCGATCTCGCCTGGCCCGCGATCGCCGTAGCCACGCTGGGCAACACCGCGGGCGGGCTCACCACCTATCTGATCGGGCGCTGGTTCGGTTCGAAAAAGCCGCTGACGCAGCTGGAGCGCGTCCGGCGCTACGGCAGCCCGCTGCTCGCCCTGGCCTGGCTGCCCTTCGTCGGGGACGGTCTATGCCTCGCGGCGGGGTGGATCAAACTCAACTGGGTCGCAGTGGCGCTGTGGTCCGCCGCCGGGCGCTGCGCACGCTATTGGGTGGTAGCGCAGGGAGCTCTTTGGTAAGCTAGCGCGCATGCCAAGCAAATACAACAGCAGAAAGGCCAGGCCGTATTGGGAGCGCGGCTACGATACCCATGGCTATTGGCAGGGGAAGCAAAAAATCGGCTGGGTGGCGCACGAGGGCAAGGGCGGCGTGTACCGCTGGCAGGCGGGCAGCCGCGCCGGGGAGGCGAAATCCCTGGCCGAGGCCAAGCGCTCGGTAGAGGAGACGGTGCTATCGCTGGCGACCCAGCTGTCGTTGTTCGGGGATCCCGCCGGCGACTAGTCTCTCAGGCTGCGCTGAGCTTGGCGTACTCCAGCGCCAGCCACTTCATCCCCTGGCGGCCGAAATTGATCTGTACGCGCGCGTCCGGCCCCTGGCCTTCGGCGTTGACGATCACGCCCTGGCCGAATTTCGCGTGCACCACGTTCTGGCCGATGCGCCAGCCCATCTGCTCCGCGCGCGGCTGCGCGCGCGCAATCGCCGCGTCGCGCGCCGAAGCGAGCACCGGCTCGTGCAACGGCTGCGCGCCCAGGCGCGGCGTGAGCCACTTCACCAGACCCGCCGGTATTTCGTCCAAGAAACGCGAGGCGACGTTGTAGCGCGTCTGCCCGTGCAGCATGCGGTTCTGCGCGAATGAAAGGTATAGGCGCTGGCGCGCGCGCGTGATCGCCACGTACATCAGGCGCCGCTCCTCCTCCAGCCCGTCGGCTTCGTTGCGGCTCTGCTCGTGCGGGAACAGGCCCTCTTCCAGCCCGGTGACGAACACCGCCTGGAACTCCAGGCCCTTGGCCGAATGCACCGTCATCAGCTGCAGCGCGTCCGCGCCCTCGCCGGCCTGGTGCTCGCCGGCCTCCAATGCAGCATGTGCGAGGAACGCCGCCAGGTCGTGCGCCTCGTCCTGTTCCTGCACGAACAGCGCCGCCGCGTTGACCAGCTCCTGCAGGTTCTCCACCCGGTCGGCGCCGTCTTTCTCCGCCTGGAAATGCGCCAGCAGCCCCGATTTCGCCAGCATGTGCTCCACCACCTCGGGCAGGGCGAGGCCTTCGGCTTCCTGGCGCAGGGTCGCGATCATCGCGACGAATGCGCTCAGGGCATTGCCCGCCTTCCCGGCTAGCTGCGGCACCGCGTTGTACAGGCTGGTGTTGCCCGCTCTTGCCGCCTGCTGCAGCGCCTCGAGCGAACGCGCGCCGATGCCGCGCGCGGGAAAATTCACCACGCGCAGGAACGCGCTGTCGTCCTCGGAGCTCGCGATCAGGCGCAGGTAGGCGAGCGCGTGCTTGACTTCCATGCGCTCGAAAAAGCGCAGGCCGCCGTAGACGCGGTAGGGCACGCCGGCCGAGAACAGCGCGTGCTCGAGGATGCGCGACTGCGCATTGGAGCGGTAGAGCACGCCCATCTCGTGCAGCGCGACGCCGTCGCGGTTGAGCGCGCGCACTTCCTCGGACAGCCAGTTGGCCTCGTAGCCGTCGGTCTGCGCCTCGTACACGCGCAGCGGCTCGCCGTGCCCGGCCGCGGTCCACAGGTTCTTCCCGAGGCGCTTCCTGTTGTTGGAGATCAGCGCGTTGGCGGCATCGAGGATGTTGCCGTGCGAGCGGTAGTTCTGTTCCAGGCGGATCACGTTCTCGACGTGGAAGTCGCGCTCGAAATCGGCCATGTTGCCGACGTTTGCCCCGCGGAACGCGTAGATCGACTGGTCGTCGTCGCCGACCGCGAAGATCACGCTGGCCGGACCGGTGAGCAGCTTGAGCCAGCGGTACTGCAGGCGGTTGGTGTCCTGGAATTCGTCCACCAGGATATGGTGGAAGCGCCCGCGGTAATGCTCGCGCAGGATTTCGTTTTTCGACAGCAGCTCGAAACTGCGCAGCAGCAGCTCGGCGAAATCGACCGTGCCCTCGCGCTGGCACTG
>JAAOZY010000458.1 GCA_012274205.1 Betaproteobacteria bacterium | reverse complement strand
TTCGCATGGAGTTGTGCCGGTTGTGCGGCTTTATGGTCGTTGACGGGGCAATTCAGCTGCACCATGCCTTGGTGAGCCGCTACGCTGGAGTGCGGCGGTTGGCGTGCGGATCGAGTAGTTCGGGGGACCGGATTCGCGCAGACGCAGCTCGCGCGCAGGCGCTTCAGCCGGCTTTGTCGGATACAGATTTGGCGTTATTCTACAAAGCATATCCCGTCGCGTTCCCGGAACCAGCCAGGAGATTCCCGCCATGGCCAAGCAACGTCTAGTCACCCGCAGCGACTTCGACGGCCTCGTCTGCGCCATCCTGCTGAAGGAACTCAACATGATCGACGAGATTGTGTTCGTTCATCCCAGAGACATGCAGGACGGCAAGGTCCCAATCACCGACCGCGACATCACCACCAACCTGCCCTACGTGCCCGGCGTGGGCATGGCTTTCGAGCATCATTCCTCGGAAGTCCTGCGCAACCCTGGCGAACACCCGAATCTCATCGTCAATCCCGACGCCCCTTCCGCGGCGCGGGTCGTCTTCGAGCATTTTGGTGGCGGACGAACCTTCCCGGAAAGTTTCCACTTCATGATGGAGGCCGTCGACAAGGCGGACTCGGCCCAGTTCAGCCGCGACGAGATCCTGCACCCGAACCGCTGGGTTCTGCTCAACTACATCATGGATTCAAGGACCGGCCTGGGCCGTTTCCGGGAATTCCGGATCAGCAATTACGACCTGATGATGGAGCTGATCGTTTTTTGCCGCGGCCATTCCATCGAGGAGATCTTGAGCCATCTGGACGTCAAGGAGAGGGTCGTCCTTTACCTGGAGCACGTACCGAAGGCGACCGAAGGATCCACGTCCTATGGGGCGTGAAAAGGCAGAACACGGTGTTTGCGGTCGGCAAGTCGATTCTCAAGCGCACATCGAAAAGCAACATCGGCGCGCTGATTCTCGAATACGGCGGCGGCGGGCACGAAGCCGCCGGAACCTGCCAAGTGGGCAACGACGACGCGGATGCCATCCTGGGCAAACTGGTGAAGATCATAAATCAGGACGGTGGAATCCCGGCTGCTGGGTCGGCGGAGTTCGCCTGGCAACGGAGAATTTTTAGCAAGGTCGCGGGCGGGCCCGTGCTCTCCAAAATGATTCGTCTCTGACCCTTTTCGTTCCCTACAGGATGGCGATCGAAAAGCCCCGCTGCCCGGGCGCAAAGCGCCCGCTTCAGGCGCCATGGTGAGTGAGGAACCTCGCGTCACCCGGGAAGGGGCTTGCCCTCCGAAAGTTCGATCCAGCCCTTGATCGCGCGGTAGAGCACCCAGACCGCGGCGCCTATGAGGATGAGGAATCCCACCATCACCACGAGGAGCGCGAAGCCGATGCAGCTCCACATCACGCCGAACCAGAAGGTGCGGATCTGCCAGCGGAAGTGCGACTCGAGCCAGGTGCCCTCGACCTCCTTGAGTTTGATGTAATTAATGATGACACCGGCAATGAAAGTCACGCCGACAAAGTAGCCCGCGATCTGCAGCGCATAGACGATCATGGCCAGCCGCTTGAGTTCGGTCTCGTTCGGCTGCGCCTGCGCTGCCGCGTCGACCGGCGTCGGGGCCGCCGTGCGCGCCGCGGCGTTTGCGGCCTCCTCGCGCCTGATATAAGCCCAGCCGAAAATCGCTACGGCGGCAGCAAACCCGAGAAACGCAGACCCGAAGATTCCCACGGTCCGCCAGAGTGCGCCGACGAAGTAGTCGCGGCTGGCCGAGAACACGCGCGGGGGGAAGTCGCCTTCCACGACTATCTCGTGCATCCCGGCGTGCAGGGTCCTGAACTGCGCAACCGAGCGGCGCTTGGTGCTGCTGTCGCTTACTTTCACATTTCTGCTGGAGCGCGACGCGATTCTTTCGCCGCTCGCCTTGTCGATGACCGACAGGCGCATGCCCTGCGGAAGCTCCTCGGCGTCCCGATACGACTGCCCGTCGAATACGGTCTGGTACTCGTTCCATATCAGATAGCTTGCCGCCCCGGCCAACTGCATCGTGTGCCGGCCGGGCACGAGAAACTGCTGGCGCTCACTTGGTGCGAACAGCAGCCATGCGCCGAATGCGGCGATCGCGACGGTGCTCGCAAATGCAAGCGCCCCGGCGAACGCGTACCAGCCGCGGCCGGGGATCGCGCGCTCGTCGGCCGTGTTCATCTTAGCGCGCGCCCCGCCCCTGCAGAAGCGCGGACATGGCGCCATCGTTTCGCTCCCGGGCGAGCGCGAGCGGCGTCACGCCGGCCGGTCCGCGCGCGTTCGGGTCGGCGCCGTTCGCGAGCAGCAATTGCGCGATGCGCGCGTTGCGCCCCATCACCGCCGCCATCAGCGGCGTGTAACCGACCGAACTGGGCTTGTCCACCCACCAGCCCAGATCGAGCAGCTGCTCGACCGCAGCCTCGTCTTCGTACATCACCGCGGTCATCAGGTCGTTGAATTTTGGCGTGACGACCATGCCCGATGACGGCGGAATGTAGACCTCGGCGGCAGGCGGGGCAGGCGGCGCTTCGCGCGCAGGCGGGGCCTTGGTTTTCACTTCACTTTCCATCCTGGCTACTCGCGCATGTGCTTTGGTTTCGGCCATGGGCTTTACCTGCGCCTGGGCGGGCGCACCGGACATGGGCCTCGCCTCTTCGCGCGGGGTGGCTGCGACGCGCGCCGCAGCCTTCTCCGTCGCCGCGGCACTGGGCGCTGCCGCGGGCATGGTCGTCGCCGTCGCGACCGCAGCGCTGGCGCCGGCGCTTGCACCGCGCACCAGCGAGAACGGAAACTGCTCCTCGGCCACGCTGCCTGCGACGACAACTTCGATCCTGCTTACCGGACCCTTGAACTTATAGTTAAGGTCCATGTCCACGGTTTTGTTTCGCGGTGCCAACTGACGTGATTCCAATGCGACCGGCGCGCCGTCATTGCCATAACCGCGCGCGCCGAGCAGGTTCACCGAGGCGCCGCGATAGTGCAGCACCGCGGCCGGCCCGGAGAGCGATTTCAGCCAGACTGCCGTGCCGCGCACCTGCTTTTCCTTGCCGGCGTCGCTTGCCGCCAACATGGTCGATTCGATAGGGATGGCGTATTACCTTCAATTTGGCTCAGCTTCACCCGGGGGCAAGGCGATTCGCATTGAGCCAACGAATCAAAAGCGGGCGGTCTATGTGATTTCTGAGCATAACCTTGCTGCGCTTAGTAGAAACGTGGAAAGGCACGGCGAGAGACTAAAGTATTTTCTCCTGGATATTGGCGATTGCTTACGTTATAAGCTGCTGCGTCATCCAACGGAACCAGAGGCTGGTCGCCTGGCAATAAATGATCCTGAAAAGCTATTGCTAGACGAGTTCGCCGAACTGCAGGAATTTCTAACTCTAGGTGTTCGTGAAGGTCTTTTTCAGGCAGGGTCTGGGCGGCCTGGCATGCGCCCTAAGCACCCTTCGGATCCGCAGCCAGTTGAATTCAATATATCTAGAATTTTCTGCCCGACGCTGCAATTTAGCCCACGCTTTAGATGGAAGACCGCGACGACCTGCAAGGAACTTACCAACCTGCTTGCGGGGGACAGAAGGGGTCAAGCCAAGAAACTCCTAATGGATCGGCTGCTCAAGAGACGAGTAAGTGAGCGACAGGGTACGCTAGGCCTATCGGACGCTTGATATGAAAGATTTGCTTAATACCAAGGCCTTTCCCACAGGTGGGCTACTAATTACATGCTCAAGCCACGAAGATCGTTGTCTCGCGATGTCGATGAGACGGGACAACTGGAAACCGAAACACGTAGTCTTGTTTCACTATGATGACAAAAACCCACGTAGAGAGATAAATCATAGACGCTTGCTCACCGCGTATGCCGCAGGATCAGATATTACGGAACTTTCCTTTAAGGAAAAGGATGCTGTATCTAGTTTTAGAAATAACGGCCATCCCCTAAAAGATCTTCTTAACGAGTATCGGCACGACTATGTTGTGTTTGATATGACGGTATTTACAAAACGACATCTCCTAATGATGCTGAATTGGCTCGACGATTTTGGTTGCTGGGACAAACTATATGTTGTCTACACCGAGCCTGAGGATTACGATGCGGCCAGCTATTTGCCACTTTCGTTTGGCATTTCTGGAATTGAGCAGATCCCAGGTTTTTCGGGGACCGCTGATTCAAGCCGGCCGTTGCATTTAATGATTTTTTTGGGTTACGAGGGGGAGCGCGCGCTCGCCACCTACGATCAGCTTCAACCAATTAAGACAACGCTGGTTATACCAGACCCGCCATTCCGTCCTGAATGGACGGGAAGAACGGAGTTTTTCAATGAAGATCTAATAATTCGGGTCGGCAAACACTCGCTTACTTTGGCGGACGCAATTGACCCTGAGTTAGTCTGTGGGACGATACGTCAAGTGTTCGGCGATGAGGCCGATCGTTCCGACCACGCGAAGATTCTGTGCCCGCTCGGAACTAAACCGCAGGCATTCGGAGCATACATCTACACCCGGAAAGCTGTAGACCCACCTGCGCTCATCTATGCAGGCCCATTAAGACATAACGAGCGCTTTTATTCCCACGGTATTGGCTCTACTTGGCTACTCTTCAAACCAAAATGAATCCATCGATTCGCGCGCGTATTGAGCGTTACCCAGCAAAAATGGTTAAGGGCCTCGCAAATACTCTGTTGCGTCGCTATGCCTCGAAATGCAATCACTTGCTGGACCCGTTTTGCGGTTCAGGGGAAGTCCTGCTCGCAGCGTCTAGTCTTGGGATCCCTGTTACCGGCTATGACATTAACCCGTATGCGACATTGTTGTCAGGCGTTCGTCTAAAGGGGTTTGATGCGCAAGGCGCCGCGCGCCTGCTTCGGGAAGTGCTAGCTCAAGTTCAACGCCCCATGGATTTGTTAGCAATTCCTTGGGAACAAAAACATTATTGGTTTACTCCGCGCACGTTGGAGAAGTTCGAACAAATGCGCTACGTTGCATCTCAGATGAGGCTCCGATCAACCCCGGAAGGACGCTCGATACTGCTAGCTATGGCCTTAGCAGTTCGTCTTTGCTCTCGGGCGGACGATCGAAGCCCTAAGCCTTTTATTTCAAAAGGAGCAATTCAGCGGAAATCGGGTAGACATATTGACCCCATTGTAGTTGTGGATCTCCTTCATTCCGAGCTGCGAAACGTATATGGGGGAAGAACGCGAACACAAGCAACAATTATTACCCGAGACGTTCCCATTCGGCGCCTCGAGGAATTCACCTAGAGCGCGGCACGTTTACGCACCGATAGGGGACCTACATATCCTGGATCTACATGACCAGGGTTGGTCATCAGAAGACCTTTGAGCGAAACGTGACTTGGTGGAAATGCTATTGCCGACCTATTGTCAATAAGCCTTACTATTTCGGCTGTTCTTATGACAACAGT
>JAAOZY010000457.1 GCA_012274205.1 Betaproteobacteria bacterium | reverse complement strand
GTGTGGGTGGGCGTCGTGCGCGGCCTGCTGCCCTTGGGTCGCCTGCGACAGGCGGTGGCGGCGCGCTCGCATCTCGATCTGAGCCCGGTCGACGGGCATGACGTGCCGGGCGAGCTGCAGCCGCTGGTGAGCGCGGTGAACGAGCTGATGGTGCGCCTGGACGAGGTGCTCACCTTCCAGAGCCGCTTCATCGCCGACGCCGCACACCAGCTGCGCACGCCGGTCGCCGGTCTGAAGGCGCACATCGAACTCGCGATGCGGGAAGAGGACCCGGCCGAGATGCGGCGCGCGCTGGCGCACCTGTACACCTCGGTGCAGCGCCTGTCGCACCTGGTGTCGCAGCTGCTGTCGCTCGCCCGCAACGAACCCAATACGGTGAGAAAGCTGGCGTTCGCGCCGCTCGACCTCAACAAGCTTGTGTTCGAGGTGACCATGAATTGGGTGCCCGAGGCCTACCGCAAGAACATCGACCTCGGCTTCGAGGACGCTGAAAAGCACGTGATGATCACGGGCGACGCGGCGCGCCTCACCGAACTGATCAACAACCTGCTGGACAACGCCATACGCTACAGCCGCGAGGGCGGCCGGGTGACGGTGCGCGTGGCGCAGGATCCCGCACCGAGCGTGTCGATCAGCGACGACGGACCGAGTATCCCGGTGGAGGAGCGCCAGCGCGTGTTCGAACGTTTTCACCGGCTGCTCGGCAACCAGATCGACGGCAGCGGGCTCGGGCTGGCGATCGTGCACGAGATAGCCGTCCTGCACCAGGCGGAAATTGCGCTCGACGACGATGTCGACGGCATCGGCAACACCTTCACCGTGAGCTTCCCCGGTCCGGCGCCCGCCTGAGCCACGCTCCAGCTTCAATTTGTAAGCCTGTTGTAAGCCTGCGGAAAGCCCTGCGTAATGTTCGGGAAAGCTCCGCGTAAAGCTCGCGACAGGGCTCAGTAATTCCAGTCCGCTAGTCTGGTCTCTCCTACAAACAAGGTGGAGCCAGCATGTTGCCAGCACTGACCAGTCCGGAGATCTGGACGGCCTTATTCAAGATCGCCGTGATCAACGTGCTGCTGAGCGGAGACAATGCCGTGGTCATCGCGCTCGCCTGCCGCTCGCTGCCGCACAAGCAGCAAAGGCAGGCCTTTATCGTCGGCACCGGCGGCATCGTGATCCTGATGACCGTGCTCACCGCATTCGCCGCGATGCTCATGAGCCTGCCCTACATCCAGCTGATCGGCAGCATCCTGCTGGTGTGGATCGGCATCAAGCTGCTGATGCCCGAGGACGGAGAGGGCAACGTCAAGGAGAGCAGCAACTTCTGGGAGGCGGTGCGCACCATCATCATCGCCGACATCGTCATGAGCCTGGACAATGTGCTGGGCATGGCCGGTGCCGCCAAAGGCCATTACGGCATGCTGTTCGTGGGCCTTTTGATCACCATGCCGCTGATCCTGTTTGGCAGCGCGCTGCTGATGAAGCTGATGGAGCGCTTCCCCGTGTTCATCACCGTCGGCGCCGGCCTCCTGGGCTACGTTGCCGGTGACATGGCGGTGGGCGATCTAGCGGTCAAGGGCTACGTCGAAGTCCACGCCCACATTCTCGACGTCGCGGCGCCTCTGGTGGGCGCGCTGTTCGTGGTCATGGCGGGCAAGATGCTCGCGCACAGGAAGGAGCGCGACGCCATGGCGAACGGCGCTCCGGCCGCGCTCCAAAAATCCTATGAAATCTCATGAGGAGCCAGGCATGGAAGAGTCCGGCATGATCAACATCGTCGTTCCCGTGGGCGACGGGCGCGATGTCGCCTGGCAGATCGAACAGGTCATCGGGCTGCAGCGCGAGTTGCGCGCGCGCGTGCACCTGCTCAGTGTTCAGGCACCGCTGCCCAGGCATGTTTCGCGCTTTTTCAACGGCGGCGAGCTGCGCGCGTTTCACGAGGAGAACGGCATGCGTGTGCTCGCACCGGTCGCGCGCAGCCTCGACGCCGCGGGCATTCCGCACCAGGCGCACGTCCTGGTTGGCCTGCAGGCCGAGACCATCGTGCGCTTTGCCAAGGAGTACGACTGCCGGCGCATTGTGATGCAGGAAAGCAGCGAGAGCTGGCTGTCCGCGCTGGGACTGGGCTCGATCAGCAGCCAGGTGCGGCACCTGACGCGCACGCGCCAGCTTGGCGTCTCGCTCGGCGGCGCCTGAACGCACCGGGTAGAACGCATCCCGCGGAACGCAGCGAATCCCGACGCCCGCCGCGGGCGCCGGCTCCGGCCTGACGCGCGCATTTCTCGACGAAATCCCTGTATTTGGGTAGGCTTGCGCCCGTAAAGCAGCTAGCAACGCGACCGGCCGCGCCGCGCCGCGAACCTGACAGGGAAATCCGATGACCCAGCCTTTGCTGTTCACGCCGCTGCGCCTGCGCGAGCTCACGCTGAAGAATCGCGTGGTGGTCGCGCCCATGCACCAGTATTCCGCGGTCAAGGGCTATGCCACCGACTGGCATCTGATGAACGCCGGCCGTTACGCCGCGGGCGGCGCCGGGCTGGTGATCCTCGAATCGACCAAGATCGAGCGCCGCGGCTGCGGCACGGTGGGCGATCTGGGCATCTGGGACGATGCCTTCGTGCCCAAGCTCGCGCGCGTCGCGGAATTTGTGCATCAGTGCGGGGCCGCCGCGGGCATACAGCTGGGCCACTCCGGACGCAAGGCGCGCATTCAGCGGCCATGGGAAGGCGGCCGGCCGCTGACGCGCACCGAAGCGGCGGATGCGGGCATCGATGACTGGGATGCCTGGGAACTCGTCGCCCCGAGCGCGCTGCCCGCGGACGAGGGCGCGCCGCTGCCGCGCGCGCTCACGCGCGAGGAGATCCGCGCCGTGGCCGAGGCCTGGGGCAAGGCCGCGGCGCGCGCGCATGCGGCCGGCTTCGACATGGTCGAGATCCACGGCGCGCACGGCTTCCTGATGCACGAGTTTCTTTCGCCGCTGGCGAATCAGCGCAGCGACGAATACGGCGGCTCGGAAGAAAAGCGCATGCGCTTCGCGCTCGAGGTGTGCGAGTGCGTGCGCGCAGTCTGGCCGCCGGGCAAGCCGCTGTTCCTGCGCCTGTCGGCCGAAGACGATGCGGGATGGGGGCCGGCGCAAAGCGCTGCGCTGGCGAAACGACTGAAGCCGATGGGCGTGGACGTGATCGACTGCAGCTCGGGCGGCATCCTCGGCAAGCCGCCTGCCGGCGCCGCGAAACCCGCCTATGGCTATCAGGTGCCTTATGCCGAGCGCATCAGGAAGGAAGCCGGCATCAAGACCATGGCGGTCGGCCTGATCGTGCACGCCGAGCAGGCCGAGACCATTCTGCAGGAAGGCCGGGCCGACCTGATCGCGCTCGCGCGCGAAATGCTCTACAACCCGAGTTGGGCCATGGACGCGGCGCAGAAGCTAGGCTGCGATCCGAAGTTCATGCTGGCGCCGCCGCCTTACCGCTATTGGCTGGAACGGCGCGCGGCAACGGTGCCCGGGGTGCGGCCCTCGACCTTCGGCGGGAGCTGAGGCGGCGGGCGCGCTGCAGCCGCGCGCCGTGGATCAGAGGACGCCGGCCATGCCGGCGAGGGCTCCGGCGAGTATCAGCCACACCGGATTGAGCCTGGTGCGCAGCATCAGGACCACCGTCAGCAGCGTCAGCAGCGCGCCGCGCCAGTCGTGGTCGGCCGAGTGCGCAAGAATCCAGCCGCTGGAGAGCGTCAGTCCGATGGCGATCGGGCCCAGTCCGCCGCGGATGGCGCGGCTCAGCGCCCCGTTGGGCTGGTTCGCATTCAGGCGCGTGACCGCCAGCGTCAGCAACACGGGCGGAACGATGATCGCGATCGAGGCGACGACCGCGCCGGTCCAGCCGGCTAGCTGCCAGCCGAGCAGGGTCACGAACATCATGTTCGGGCCGGGCGTAGCCTGGCCGAGCGCGTAAATGTCGGCGAACTGCGTGCCGCTCAGCCACTGGTTCGCCTCAACCACGTAGCGCTGCATGTCAGGCAGGATCGAAGAGACGCCGCCGATGGCCATCAGCGACAGCAGCGCGAGATGCGCGAATAGTGCGCCCAGATCGCCTGCGCTCATCATTCCGACTCGCGCCAGGCGCCGGCAACGGCGAACGGCGCGAGCGCGCCGACGACGCCGAGCAGCGGCCAGCGCAGCGCGCCGACGCCGAGCAGGGCGAGCGCAGCGAACAGCCAGGGGCGCCAGTGCCGTTTCAGGCTGGCCGCCATCTTGAAGCCGGTGGCGAGCACCAGGCCCGCTGCCACGGCGGACATGCCCGAGAGCGCCTGCTGCACCAGCGGCAAGGCCCCGTAGTTGCTGTAGAGCAGGCCGACCGCAATCATCAGTGCGAACGGCCCGCTCACCAATCCGGCGATGGCAGCCAGCGCTCCGGCGTAGCCGGCGTAGCGGTAGCCGATCATCACCGCCATATTGCCGATGTTAGGGCCCGGCAGCAGCTGTCCCAGCGCGAGCGTCTCGACGAATTCGCGCTGCGTAAGCCAGCCTTTCCTCTCGACCAGGGCGCGGTGCGCCCAGGGCAGCACGCCGCCAAAGCCGGACAGGGCGAGCTGCGAAAAGGCGATGAACAGCACCAGCGGCGTAATATCGCTCCGGGTCGCGCCGCTCGCGCTGTCGGCATGCGGCTGTTCTGCGGGCATAAGAGTTCGATTGAAGATGAGGGGACACTTCCCCTCATACTCCCCTATATAGGGCGTTGCAAAATTTCATTTTGCAACAGGTTCCAGGTGGCGTCGTCAGTCCAAAGGCAGGGCATTATCGCAGTTAGCGTTCAACCAGCCAATTGCAGCCCTGCCTGCGGGTAAGCACCTATATCGCCGTCACGCTGCGCGGCCCACACTGATTCGTTCTGTGCCAACTGGTACTTGAGGAGAAACCGTGTCCGGCGGACTGAAGAAATTCCTGATGCATTACGTCCTTTACGGCCTGCTGCTGCTCACGCTCTGCCTGGGAATATTCCCCTTCATCATCCTTTACAGCAGCTCGATGTCGGTGGCGGAACTGCTCGACCGGCTGGTGCCGGGCCGGAGTTTTGCAAAGCGCACGGACGATGTCTGGACCCTGATCGGAAAGCCCTACGACTATCTGGTGCAGGCGGCGGGCTAAACGGCCAGGGCCAATCCGGCTTGGCCGAAACCGACCCGCAATAAGTAAACCGCAGCACCGTTGCCGGCGCGCAGCGCGCCACGCACCCTATCGGCCTGGAATGCATCTGCGCTGACCCCTTTGTCCCGCGGCAGGGCATAATATCGCGGTCCCTCCACGACCCGCGCGACAATGATATCGCCCAAGACCCGCATCGACCCCCAGTCCGAATCCTTCAAGCAGCAGCGCAGCGCGATGCTCGCGCTGATCGAGCGCTTGCGCGCGCTGGAGGGCCGCGCGGCGGCCGCCTCCGCGGCGGCCCAGCCGGCCTTCGACAAGCGCGGGGCGCTGTTACCGCGCGAGCGCCTGGCGCGCCTGCTCGATGCGGGCGCGCCCTTCCTCGAGCTCGCGAGCCTGGCCGGCTATTGCACCGACGATGCCGATCGCGACAGCAGCATCCCCGGCGCCGCGGTGCTCGCCGGCATCGGCATCATCTCCGGCGTGCGCTGCATGGTGGTGGCCAATGATTCGGGCATAGGCGCGGGCGCGCTGAGCGCCCTGGGCGGGCGCAAGGTCATGCGCTGCCAGGAAATCGCGCTGGCGAACAAGCTGCCCTTCGTGCAGTTGGTGGAGAGCGGCGGCGCCAATCTGCTGACCTACAAAGTCGAGCGCTTCATCGCCGGCGGCGGCCTGTTCTACAATCTCGCGCGCCTGTCCGCCGCAGGCCTGCCGGTGATTGCCGTGGTGCACGGCTCTTCCACTGCGGGCGGCGCCTATCTGCCCGGGCTGTCCGATTACGTGATCATGGTGCGCGGGCGCGCCAAAGCCTTCCTCGCCGGACCGCCGCTGCTGAAGGCGGCGACCGGAGAAATCGCCACCGATGAGGATCTCGGCGGCGCCGACATGCATGCGCGCGTATCCGGCCTGGCGGAGTTCGTGGCCGACGACGATGCCGGCGCAATCGAAATCGCGCGCGAGCTGCTGGCTACCCTCAAATGGGAGCGCGTCGGCGCCGACGCCGCGGCTGCGCCCGCGCCGAAGCTCGATGCGGACGAGATCGCCGGACTGATGCCGCTGTCCACGCGCAAGCCGGTGGACATGCGTGAAGTGATCTGGCGCATCGCCGATGCTTCCGGGCTGCTCGAATTCAAGCCCGCCTACGGCAGGTTCACGCTGTGCGGCCTCGGAGCGATCGCCGGGCACAAGGTCGGCTTCATCAGCAACAACGGCCCGCTCGATCCGGCCGGCGCGACCAAGGCGACGCAGTTCATCCAGCTGTGCTGCCAGTCGCACACGCCGCTCATCTACCTGCAGAACACCACCGGCTACCTGGTCGGCACCAAGTCCGAGGCCGGCGGCATGATCAAGCACGGCTCGAAAATGATCCAGGCGGTGTCCAACGCGACCGTGCCGCAGATCACCATCATGTGCGGCTCCTCCTTCGGTGCCGGCAATTACGGCATGTGCGGGCGCGCCTTCAATCCGCGCTTCGTGTTCAGCTGGCCCAATGCGCAGACCGCGGTCATGGGGCCGGAGCAGGCGGCGATGACGATGGCGATCGTGGCCGAAGGCACGGCCGCGCGCAAGGGCAAGCCGGTGGACGAGGCAGCGCTGCAACAGATGAAGCAGGCGATCGTCGCCAACTTCGAGAGCCAGATGGACGCGTTCTACACCAGCGGCCTGTTGCTGGATGACGGCGTGATCGATCCGCGCGACACCCGCAAGGTGCTGGCCGCGGCACTGGCGATCTGCGCCGAAGCCGATGCGAGGAAGGTGCAGAAAATCCAGTTCGGCGTCGCACGGCCGTAGCAGCACAAGACCCGAGGACAAGGACCATGCTATTCACCCACGAGCACGAAGAGCTGCAGCGGCAGCTGAAGAAATTCATCGAAGCTGAAATCAATCCGCATGTCGATGAGTGGGAGGCGGCCGAAATCTTCCCGGCACATGAAGTGTTCAAGAAAATGGGGCAGCTCGGCTTCCTCGGCGTGTGCAAGCCGGAAGCGTACGGTGGCCAGGCGCTGGACTATTCCTATTCGGTCGCGATGGCCGAGGCGCTCGGGCACATCCAGTGCGGCGGCATCCCGATGGCGATCGGCGTGCAGACCGACATGGCGACGCCGGCGCTGGCGCGCTTCGGCTCGGACGCATTGCGCGAGGAGTTTCTCGTACCCTCGATCGCCGGCGATTACGTCGCCTGCCTCGGCGTGTCCGAAGTCGGCGCGGGCTCGGACGTGGCTTCGATCAAGACCACGGCGCGCAAGGACGGCGATGACTACATCATCAACGGCGGCAAGATGTGGACCACCAATGGCACCCAGGCCGACTGGATCTGCCTGCTCGCCAACACCAGCCAGGGCGCGGCGCACAAGAACAAGTCGCTGATCTGCGTGCCGATGAAGACCCAAGGCGTGAGCATCGCGCGCAAACTGAAAAAACTCGGCATGTGGTCTTCCGACACGGCGCAGATTTTCTTCGACGACGTGCGCGTGCCGCAGCGCTACCGCATCGGCGAGGAGGGCATGGGCTTCACCTACCAGATGCTGCAGTTCCAGGAAGAGCGCCTGTGGGCCGCGGCGCGCAGCAGTTCCATCGGCCGGCTGATCGACGAGACGGCGAAATACGCGCGCGAGCGCATGGCATTCGGCAAGCCCATTCTGGACAACCAGTACGTGCATTTCCGCCTGGCCGAATTGAAGACCGAAGTCGAGGCGCTGCGTTCGCTGGTGTATCGCGCGACCGAACTCTATATCGCGGGCAATGACGTGACCGAGCTCGCTTCGATGGCGAAGCTCAAGGCCGGACGCCTCGCGCGCGAAGTGCCCGATGCCTGTCTGCAGTTCTGGGGCGGCATGGGCTATATGTGGGAGAACCCGATCGGGCGCGCCTACCGCGATGCGCGCCTGACTTCGATCGGCGGCGGCGCCGACGAGATCATGCTCGGCATCATCTCGAAGCACATGGGCATCCTGCCGCGGAAGGACTAGCCATGGCGCTGAGATCCTTGCGCCGGGGCGGCTGCCTGTTCCTGACCCTGGACGATGCGGCCACGCGCAATGCACTGAGCCCGCAGATGGTGCAGGAGCTGCAAGCCGCGATCGACGCGGCTGCCGTGGACACGGGCGTGCGCGCCGTGGTGCTGCGCGGCGCGCATGGTTTCTTCTGCGCCGGCGGCAGCATGGGCAATTTCCAGCAGAGCCAGCAGAGCAGCGTAGCGGCCGGGCAGCTCGATCCGATCGCGGCCAACAACCGCCGCTTCGGCGACTTCATGATTGCGCTGGCGCGCCTGCCCAAGGTGCTGGTGGCGGTGGTCGAGGGTGCGGCCATGGGCGGCGGCTTCGGCCTCGCCTGCGCGGCGGATGTGGTACTTGCGCGCAGCGATGCGAAATTCGCGCTGAGCGAGACCACGCTGGGCCTGGTGCCGGCGCAGATCGCGCCCTTCGTGGTCGCGCGCATCGGCCAGGCAAGCGCGCGCCGGCTCGCGCTCACGGGCGAGCGCATCGACGCCACGGAAGCGCTGCGCATCGGGCTCGCGGACTCGGTTGCCGCAGACACAATCGCCCTGGACGGCAAGCTGCTAGCCATTCTCCAGGGCATTGCCCGGTGCGCGCCGGGCGCCAACGCGGAGACCAAGGCGCTGCTGCGGCGCTGCGCGGAAGCGGATTTCGCTTCCATCCTGGATGGCGCCGCGCAGGCCTTCGCGCGCCAGATGCGCGGCGAAGGCGCCGAAGGCGTGGCCGCCTTCCGCGACAAGCGCGACGCGGCCTGGGTGGAGAAGATCGATCACCTGCCTGAGGACGGGCGATGAGCGGGAAAGTCGTGCGCATCGGCGGCGCTTCGGGCTTCTGGGGCGACAGCTCGGTCGCCTGCGCGCAGCTGGTGCGCCGCGGGCAGGTCGATTATCTGGTGTTCGACTACCTCGCCGAACTAACCATGTCCATCCTGTCGGTGGCGCGCGCGAAGTCGCCGGATGCCGGCTACGCCACCGACTTCGTCGATGTCGCCATGAAAAGCGTGATCGGCGACATCGCGGCGCAGCGCATCAAAGTGGTCAGCAACGCCGGCGGCGTGAATCCCGCCGGCTGCGCCGCGGCGCTGGCCAGGCTAGCCGCGGACGCCGGCGTGAAACTCAGGATCGCGATCGTGGAGGGCGACGATGTGCTGCCGCGCATCGGCGAACTGCGCGCTGCAGGCGTGCGCGATATGTACGCAGGCGCCGAACTGCCGCAAAAGGTCCTGTCGGCCAATGCGTACCTGGGCGCGCTGCCGATCGCGCACGCGCTCGCCGCCGGCGCCGACGTGGTCATTACCGGGCGCTGCGTCGACAGCGCGGTGGTGCTGGGGCCGTTGATTCACGAATTCGGCTGGCGCGAGGACGATTACGACCGGCTCGCAGCGGGCAGCCTTGCCGGCCATATCGCCGAGTGCGGCTGCCAGGCCACCGGCGGCCTGTTCACCGACTGGGAGTCGGTGCCGCGCTGGGACGACATCGGCTATCCGATCCTCGAATGCCAGGCCGACGGTGGCCTGGCAGCCGCACTCGGCGATATGGCCGGCAAGGCTGCCCGCTGCGAGCCGGTCGCAATCGTCCTCGCGCCAGCCGAATTCGTGAATCAACGGCCCCAGCACCACCGCGCTGTCGACGCAGCGCCCGGTAATGACCACGTCGGCGC
>JAAOZY010000456.1 GCA_012274205.1 Betaproteobacteria bacterium | reverse complement strand
CGCTGCGACAGCTGCTGCAGCAGGTTGTAGCCGGTCGGCAGCGGATACCAGAACCAGGAATCGCCGACGGCAAGTATCGCAGGATAGGCGCCGGGCTCGATCGGCGCGCCGCTTCCGTAGTAGACCGCCATGATGGTTTCTCCCTCGTCGCGCGCAGCGCCTGGCAGCATGATTCTATCCCGGTCAGCGAGAGGCCGCAGATTTGCCGATTGTTCGGCTTCCCGGCGCCGGCGCAGAGTAGAATCGCGTCCGATCCCCGCGGCCCGGGGGAAGCGCGGAGGCGAGGTTGTGGCCTATTCGGTCAAGGAAATCTTTTACACCCTGCAAGGCGAAGGCGCACACAGCGGCCGGCCGGCCGTGTTCCTGCGTTTTGCCGGCTGCAATCTGTGGTCGGGGCGCGAGCCGGACCGCGCGACGGCAGTGTGCCGCTTCTGCGACACGGAGTTCGTCGGCAGCGACGGCGACGGCGGCGGCAGGTTCGACAGCGCCGAGGCGCTCGCGGCTGCGGTCGAGGCCTGTTGGCCCGCGCAAGGCGCGGCGTGGCCCGCGCAAGGCGCAGCGTGGCCTGCGCAAGGCGCAGCGTGGCCTGCGCAAGGCGCAGCGTGGCCCGCGCAAGGCGCGGCGTGGCCCGCACAAAGCGCGGCGCGGCCCGCGCGCGGCGCGGCGCAGCGCTTCGTCGTCTGCACCGGCGGCGAGCCGCTGCTGCAGCTCGATGCCGAGCTGATTGCCGCAGTGCGCGCGCGCGGTTTCGTGCTGGCGGTGGAAACCAACGGCACGCTGGCTGCACCCGCGGGCGAGCTGTGGCTGACGGTGAGCCCCAAGGCCGGTGCGCCGCTCACGCTCAGGCGCGGCGATGAGCTGAAGCTCGTCTATCCGCAGGCGGGTGCCGAACCGGAGCGCTATGCGCAGCTGGATTTTGCGCATTTCTTTCTCCAACCCATGGACGGCGCGGAGAAAGCGCGCAACACGCGCCTCGCGACCGAATACTGCCTCGCGCATCCGCAATGGCGCCTGTCGCTGCAGACCCACAAACTCATCGGAATCCGTTGATGGAAATCTGGAAAGCGTTCACCCTGGAATCGGCGCACCGGCTGCCCCATGTGCCGCCCGCGCACAAGTGCGCGCGCGTGCACGGCCATTCCTTCCGCGTCGAAATCCATCTCAGCGGCAAAGTCGATGCGCAGCTCGGCTGGGTGCAGGACTTCGCCGATGTTTCGGCCGCATTCGCGCCGCTCTTCGATCAGCTCGACCACCGCTATCTCAACGACGTGCCCGGGCTGGAGAACCCGACCAGCGAGCAGCTCGCGCGCTGGATCTGGGCGAAACTCAAGCCGGCGCTGCCGCTGCTGGCGCAGGTCGTGGTGCACGAAACCTGCACCTGCGGCGCGATCTACCGCGGCGAGGAAGAACCCGGCAGCAAGGGTGGACAGCGCAGCAGGAGGGAGGCATGACAAACAGCGCGTCAGCGGATGCGCTTGCACTCGATTTCATCGTGCGGCGCGACGATCTGCGCAGCTGCAAGCTGGTGTCTGCGCCCCTGCCCGCTGCGTCGGCGTTGCAGCCGGGGCAGGTGCTGATGCGCATCGACAAATTCGCGCTGACTTCGAACAACGTCACCTACGCCGCGTTCGGCGAGGCCATGTCCTACTGGAATTTCTTTCCCGCGCCGGAGGGCTGGGGCCGCATTCCGGTATGGGGCTTCGGCGACGTGATTGCCTCCGCGCACGACGCGGCCCGGCCGGGCGAGCGCTACTACGGCTACTTTCCCATGTCGACCCATCTGCTGGTGCAGCCCGATCGCTGCAGCGAGGCGGGATTCTCCGACGGCGCGCCGCAGCGCAAGGGGCTGCACTCGGTGTACAACCAGTATCTGCGCACCGCGAGCGACCCGGGTTACGACGCGCGCCGCGAGGACGAGCAGATGCTGCTCAAGCCGCTGTTCGTGACCTCGTTCCTGATCGACGACTTTCTCGCCGACAACGCATTCTTCGGCGCGCGCGCCGTGCTGCTCTCGAGCGCGTCGAGCAAGACCGCGTACGGGACCGCATTCCAGCTTTCGCGCCGCGGCAAGCTGGGGGAACGCTGCGAGGTGATCGGCCTGACTTCCGCCGGCAACGTGCCTTTCGTCGAGCGCCTCGGCTGTTATGACCGCGTGCTGGGATACGCGCAGCTCGACGCTTTGCCGGGCGATCTGGCGCCGGTGTACGTCGACATGGCCGGCAACGCTGGGTTGCGCAGCGCGCTGCATCATCGCTTCGGCGACAGCATGAAATACAGCTGCGCCGTGGGCGGCACGCATTGGGACGCGCTCGGCGGCGCGGGCAGGCTGCCCGGCCCGCGCCCGACGCTGTTTTTCGCCCCGGCGCAGATCAAGAAGCGCACGCAGGATTGGGGCTCGGGCGAACTGCAGCAGCGCCTCGCCCAGGCCTGGCTGCGGTTCCTCGCCGCCTCGGGCGCATGGATGCGCATCGTGCGCGCACGCGGCCCGGCGGCGGTCGAGCGCGTCTATCGCGAGGTGCTGGAGGGCAGCGCCAAACCGGATGAAGGCCAGGTGCTCACGCTGTTCGAGTAGATCGGGCGCGGCGCCCGCAGCTGCAATAGCTAGGCTTGCCGGCACGCATGGGTCATTGCGCTGTCGTATAGTATCCTTGCAATAAACAAAAATAACATTGCATAACGCAAATATATGTTCAATATCAGTAAGTTAAAAGTATGCATCAATCCAACAGCTGGCGAGCGATTGAGAGAAACCGGGCCCGAGGTGTAATCGAAGATTCGCCGTCCCGCCACATCGGCTGCCGGGCGACCGTGCGGATTTCACCGGCATCGCGGTGGTCCTCGCGAGTGGCGCGGCGAATTTTGTCGCTGGTGTCGCGATCGCAGTCAACGGCGGCTATTCGCCGCAGGCCTGGATTTCGCGCTGCGTCCGGCGCGCCGGCGGCGCTCAGAACTCCAGCCGTGCGCTGACGATTAAGGACGCGTTGCGCCGCGGCCCCGGCTCGAAAAAGCGGCCGTTGCCATCGGCAACGATCACCGAGCCGATGTAGGCGCGGTCGGTGAGGTTGTCTATGCGCAGCGTCTCGCTGATGTGCCAGTCGCGCGCTTTCTGGTCAAAGCCCAGGCGCAGATTGGCGAGCGTATAGGCTGGGGCGGAATCGCTGTTCTGGTCGTCCACATACATTCTGCTGTTATGCCGTGCCTCGAGCGCAGCCGAGAAGCCGGATGCGAAGTGATGCCATTGCAATTCGGCGTAAAGCGAACTGCGCGGCACCCCCGGAAGATAGTTGCCCGCGGGCACCGCGACCGCGGGCGCGCCACTGGTAAACGCTTCCGCGTAGCGCGCATCGAGGAGCGTGTAGGCGGCGCGCGCATCGAAATTCGCAGGCAGCACCGCCTGCCATGAGGCCTCCCAGCCGCTGCGGCGCGTGCGGCCGGCGTTCTTGTATATGGTGCGGCCGCCGGCGGCGGTATCGACCACGATCTCGTCACGGGTTTCGGTGTCGAAGCGCGCCAGCGTGAGCTTCTGGTAGTCGCCTATGCGTCCTTTGAGGCCGATTTCGCGGTTGGTGCTGAGGCTGGGCTTGAGTGCGAAATTGAGCCCGGTACCGCCACTGCGGTAGGCGAGTTCGGTGGCGGTGGGTGTCTCGAAGCCGCGGCCAGCGCTGGCATACAGGCTCAGTTCCGGCGTGAGATGGTAGGCCAGCCCCGCGACCGGGCTGGTATTGGAAAACGCGGCGCCCCCGCTGTCGTCGGGATTCGCGCCCACAATGTAATGGTCGCGCGAGTCGAACCTGACCAGCGTTCTGCGCAGACCCAGAGTGGCGCTGGCACGCTCGACAAAGCGCCAGTCCGCTTGGACGAACAGATTGTTGCTCTGCACCCGGTCATCCTCGTCGCGCTTGAGCGCGCCCATTGCGCCGAAATTGTTGATATAGCCGCGGCGCCGCTCGAGCATCGTTTCCCGCTCCAGGCCGCTGGTAATGGACAGCGGGCGGCCGGCCAGCACGCCGTCGTGGATCCAATTGAGCGCGATTCCGTCAAAGGAGCGGCCAAGGTCGACTACGCCGCCGGCGGCCGTGGCGGTGCTTTGCACAGCCAGCGGTATTGACTGGTACTGGCGCACCTGCCGGTCGCCCAGGTACACGCTCGCACGCAACTGGTCTTCGGCGCCCAGGCGCTGGTCGATGGTGGCGCCGGTCTGCTCCTGGCGCACGGTCTTGCGCGTATTGAACTGGATCGCGGGCGCGGCGACCTGGCGCGGATTGGCTGCCACCTGCGCCGCGGTGAGCCCGAGCGGGTCCTGGGTCTCGGGTTGATACAGCGTATTCGTCACGAAGCTAACGCGCGTGTCCGCTCCGGCCTGCCATTTCAGCTTGCCGTTGAACAGTTGCCTGTCGGCAGTCGAATGGTCGCGGTAGCCGTCGGTATGAAATTGCGACCAGTCGGCGATGTAATTGAGCGCGCCCGATTCGCCGCCGGCCTGCACGCCGGCGCGCCGGGTGCCGTAAGCGCCAAGGAGCAGGTCGGTAGAGACAGTCGGGCGCTTGGGGCCGTCTGCGGTGTACAGATTGATTACGCCGCCGGAGGCGTTCCCGTACAAGGCGGCGAGCGGGCCGCGCATGACTTCTATGCGCTGGGCCGAGGACAGATTGAAATTCGCCGCCTGGCCCTGGCCGTCCGGCATGGTCTGGGGGATGCCGTCGGTATAGAGCTTGACGCCGCGGATGCCGAAGGCCGCGCGCGCGCCGAAGCCGCGGATCGAGAGCTGCAGGTCCTGCGCGTAGTTCTGCCGGTTCTGCAGCGTGAGGCCGGGCACACCGCCCAGGGACTCCGACAGGTTGACCATCGGCTGCCCTTGGTGCAGCGTTTCCGCGCCGACGGCGTCGATCGAGGCCGGGATATCCAGATTGCGCCGCTGGGTTCTGGTGGCGGACACGACGACACCCTCGTCGGCATCCTGCGCAGCGGCGGGGGCTGTATTGAATAGTGTCGCGAGCAGGGCGCAGACGGCGAGCGCATGCGTCGGTCGTTTCATCGCAACAATATGTTCCGAATCGTTCCGGATGGCGACGGCTTGCGGCGCAATCGAATCCTTCTTCACGGAGCAGCTTGGACTGGCATTATTGTCCGAAAGCGTCATGACGCCGGTCGCGTTCTCAGGGCTTTCGAAAACGTGACAAATAGTGGGCCAGCGCCTGCAAGTCGTCGTCGGACAGCGGATAGACCGCGTCCGGCATGGCTGCAATGCCGCCACCGGTGCGCTTGCCGGTATGAAAATCCCTCAGCGCCTTAAGCAGGTAGTCTTCGCGCTGATGCGCAATGCGTGCCACCGCCTGCTGCCCGGCATAGGTCTCGCCGTGGCAGTTGGCGCAGCGGTTTGCCTGCGCCACTTTCGCGCCCCGCGCGTAGCGCTGTGGGTCAGGATCGGCATCCGCAAGCGGCGCAGGCGGGGGCAGCGAAGAGAAGTACGCGCCCAGGTCGCGAATATCGGCGTCCGTCAGGGTCGCGGCGATCGGATCCATGATGTCGCTGTTGCGCGTCTTGCTGCGGAAATACACCAGTTGCCACTGAATGAAGCCGTCCGGCTGGCCCGCCAGCGAAGGCGTGTTCTGCATCGAGGAGACCGCTTGCGCGCCGTGACAGGCAATGCAAGCCTGCGCCCTGGCTTTGCCGGCCTGCAAATCGGCCGCATGAATCGAGCCGGCGTGCGACGCGACGGCGCACGTCAGCAGCTTCGCGATCCGGACGAAGAAGCCCGCCCTACGGGACGGCCGCGGGGCGGACATCCGTGTGGCTACTTGCCGTAACTGATGCGGTAGATCGCGCCGGCCCAGTCGTCGGCGACGAGCATCGAACCGTCGGCCGCCATGATTACGTCAGCCGGGCGGCCGGTAAAATCTTCCTTACCCTTGATCCAGCCGCTGGCGAACACGCTCGACTTGACGTGCTTGCCCTTGGGGTCGACCACCACGCGGGTGATGTTCGCGCCCTGGTACTGGTGGCGATTCCATGAGCCGTGTTCGGCGATGAAGATATTGTTCTTGTACTCGGCCGGGAATTGCTTTCCGGTATAGAACTTCATGCCGAGGGGCGCGACGTGCGCACCGAGGTTGAGCACAGGCGGGGTGAACTCCGAGCATTTGTGGCCCATTGCGAACTTCGGATCGGGCAGGTTGCCCTGATGGCAATAGGGGTAGCCAAAATGCTCGCCGATGCGGCCGATGCGGTTGAGTTTGTCGCTCGGAAGATCGTCGCTCATCCAGTCGCGCGCGTTCTCGCTGAACCAGTAATCGCCGCTGCGCGGATCGACGTCGCCGCCGACGCTGTTGCGCACGCCAATCGCAACGACTTCAGCCAGGCCGGTATTGGGATCGATGCGCCGGATCTGCGAGGTACCCGAGGGCGGGAGGCCGATGTTGAACGGCGGGCCGAACGCGACGTAAAGCCATCCGTGCTTGTCGAAGCTAAGGTACTTCCAGCCGTGCGCAAGGTAATGCGGCATGTCGTCGTAGACGACCTTGGGCGCGGGCATCTTGTCGAGGCTGGCTTCGGCATTCTCGTATTTCAGGATGCGGTCGATGTCGGCCACGTACAGCGCGCCGTCGCGAAACGCAATTCCGGTCGGCATCTTCATGCCGGTCAGGACGGTCTTGACCTCCTTCTTGCCGCCCTGATCGACGATGGCATACACATTGCCGACGCCGAATGCGCCGACGAACAAGGTGCCCTTGTCGCCCCAGGCCATTTGCCGCGCGCTGTTCACGCCGCTGGCATATAGCGCGATGTGGAATCGGTGCGGCAGCTTGATGTTTTTCAGGGCGGCGTTGATCTCGTCGGCGCTCATCCCGGTTGCAGGTCCCGCCTTCGGGGCAAGTCCCTTTTGCGTGGCAGTCTCATCGCCCAGAAACCAGTCGGGCGGCGGGTGTTGCCAGAAATCGGGCTTGGCGGAATCGTAATGCTTTAGATCCTGTGCCTGGGCCGATGCCGGCAGGCCAGCGAATCCCAGGGACAACGCGGCGACGGTCAGGCGCGCCGCCCATGGGCGCATCGATGGACGCAAGGTCATAGTGATTACCCCCTTCTGTGTGTTGATTTTGTGGATCGGCCCGCGGTCTAAAGGCGAACGCTGCCAAACGAAACCGTCTTTGTCGCGGTCGCATCAGTAGAATGGAATTCGCGAATGGCGTCAATAGGTACAACTATTAGCCATTCGTAATGGGGTCTGGACCGGCGCCGGCCTGGAGCTGCCGCCCTGAGTCCGCAGCGCCATTGCGTACCGGGCGCATCGGGTATATTATTGGAACCATGGTTCAAAATTTGAATCCGAGTTCCAATCGAATCGCCTCGGAACGCATGCGGCGCAAGAGCGAGGCGCGGCGGCTGGACATACTGCGCGCGGCGGCGCGCGTATTCCGCCGCAGCGG
>JAAOZY010000455.1 GCA_012274205.1 Betaproteobacteria bacterium | reverse complement strand
CGCCCAAGCAGCCGGATTGCAACAGCCGCGGCAGCGATTCCAGGCCCAGCCGCCCCTTCAGCACTCCCGCGGTGCGGGCGAACGCCAGGCCGTCAATGGCCGCCGGTTGCAACATAGGCGCGCATGATATTATTTTTGACCCGCAGTGTCAAAGGAAAAACAAAATTTTCAACACCTTGCTGAAGTTTTGCCTGCTATGGACATTCCTCGTTCCGGCCACGGCGCAGGTGTATAAATGGGTCGATGAAAAGGGGACGACCCATTACGGCGAACGCCCGCCGCAGGGCCGCAAAGCAGAAGAAATCGGGCAGCGCCTGGCCAAGCCCGGCGCCGATCCGGAAAAAACGGCACAGCCGGACTGGAATGAAAAGGAACTCGAATTCCGCAAACGTCGAATCGAGGCCGAACAGGAGCAAACGCGGCGCGAGCAGCAGGAAGCGTCGAACCGGCAGGCCTGCAACCAGGCGCGGGACCGCCTCGCGCAAGCAAAGGCGGCGCGGCGGCTGTATCGCCTCGACGACAGCGGCAAGCGCGTATATCAGGATGAAAGCGAACGCCAGGCCAGCATGGCCCGGCTGGAAGCACTGATCGCCGAGCACTGCCGCTGAGCTTCATTCCTGCGACTTCCGCCCCCAAATACATGGTTAAATGCGCACCGTCATGACCGCCGCACCCCAATTGGTTCTTGCATCGACCTCGAAATACCGGCGCGAACTGCTCGCCCGGCTTGGCCTTGCGTTCGAAGTTGCCGCTCCCCATGTGGACGAAACCGTATTGCCGCTCGAGGCTCCGCCGGATACGGCGCGGCGCCTGGCCGAAGCCAAGGCGCGCGCGGTCGCGCCGTACTTTCCCCGGGCCCTGATCATCGGCTCGGACCAGGTCGCGGTATTGGACGATATGCCCCTGGGCAAGCCCGGAAATCACGCCACGGCGCTGCGCCAGCTGCGTGCAATGCGCGGCAAGGAAGTGGTGTTCCACACCGCCTTGTGCGTGTTCGATGCGGGCAGCGGCGGCGCGCAGACGCGTGTCGTGCCGTTCAGCGTGCGTTTTCGCGATTACAGCGATGCCCAGATCGAACGCTATCTGGAGCGCGAGCAGCCCTACGACTGCGCCGGCAGCGCCCGTTGCGAAGGTCTGGGCATCGCGCTGATCGCCGAAATGCGCGGCGAGGACCCCAACGCCCTCATCGGGCTGCCGCTCATTGCGCTTACCGAAATGCTGGCGGCGCAGGGCGTGAGCGTACTGTAGGCGGCGCCGCGACCATGGCGACCGGCACGCTGTTTCTGGTCCCGACTACGCTGGGCGAGAGCGCGCTATCGGCGGTGATCCCGCAGGAGGTGCAGCAGCGCGTGCGCGCGCTCGAATACTTCGTGGTCGAGAACCCCAAGACGGCGCGCGCCTATTTGAAGCAAATCGGCATGGCGAAACCGCTGCAGGAACTGCACATCGCCAGCCTCGACGTGAACACGCCGGAGGCGGCCATTGCCGGCCTGGCCGCGCCGCTGCACGCCGGCCATGACCTGGGCGTAATGTCCGAAGCCGGCTGCCCCGGCATCGCTGACCCCGGCGCCAAGCTGGCGCTGTACGCACAGCGCCACGCCATCCGCGTGGTGCCGCTGGTCGGCCCCTCCTCCATCCTGCTCGCGCTCATGGCTTCCGGGCTGAACGGCCAGCGATTTGTGTTTCATGGCTACCTGCCGGTGGCGGATGCCGAACGCGGAAAAGCCCTGCGTGCGCTGGAACAACAGTCGCGCCGCCTGAATCAAACGCAGATTTTCATCGAGACGCCCTACCGCAACAGCAAACTGTTGCAGGGCATCCTCGAACATTGCGCCGCCGACACGCTAGTGTGCATTGCGACCGAAGTCAGCCTGGCCGGCGAGGACATTCGCACGCTGACGACGGCCGAATGGAAGCGGCACCCACCGCAGCTCGATCGCCGGCCGTCGCTGTTCCTGCTGCTCGCGGCCTGATCCGAACCTAGCGTAGCCGCAGGTCCTGGCGCAGCGCAAAATCGGTAAAACTGCGCGCGGCAGCAACCCCGACGCGCTTGGCGATACGCTCGAACGGATTGGATTTCTCGGTATAGTCGACGATATTTTCTGCCTTGATCACATCGCGCGCCACCGAGTCGACGCTGCCGTAGCCATCGGCCAAACCGAGTTCCACCGCCTTCTGCCCGGTCCAGACCAGGCCGCTGAACAGCTCGGGATCGTCTTTCAGGCGCTTGCCGCGGCCCTGTTTCACCACCGTAATGAACTGCTGATGTATGTCATCGAGCATGCCTAGCGCGTACGCTTTCTGCTTCGCGTCGACCGGGGAGAACGGATCCATGAATCCCTTGTTCTCGCCCGCCGTCAACAGGCGTCGCTCCACCCCCAGTTTTTCCATGCTGCCGGTGAAACCGAATCCGTCCATGAGCACGCCGATCGATCCGACCAGGCTTGCCTTGTTCACATAGATCTTGTCTGCCGCAACTGCGACGAAATAACCGCCCGATGCGCACACGTCCTCGACCACCACGTAAAGCGGCGTGCCGGGATACATGCCGCGCAGCCGGCGCACTTCGTCGTTGATGATGCCGGCCTGCACCGGACTGCCGCCTGGCGAGTTGATGCGCAGGATCACGCCCTGCGTATCCTTGTCCTTGAATGCGCTTTGCAGCGCTTCGGTGATCTTCTCGGCGCTGGCGTCGCCTTTGGCTTCGATCACCCCCTGGACATCGACCATGGCCGTATGCTTGCCGCCGGCGCTCAGGTCGCCGTCGCCACGCCACTCGAACAGCATCACCAACAGATAGGTAACATAGATGGCGGTCAGGAGTTTGAAGAAAATGCCCCATCTGCGCGTCCTGGTCTGTTCCTTCAGCGCGGAAAACGCCAGCTTTTCCAGCGTTTCGCGTTCCCAGCTCTTGTCTTCTTGCGCCATGTCCTCAATCCTTGCTCAGGTAGATCGTGCCGTCGGCTTCGAACACGGGCAGGCGCGTCAGGCCGGCACCGCGGCAGGGCCCGCCCCGGCATGCGCCGCTGTCCGGCGCGTACAACGCGCCGTGCGTGGAGCATATCAAATACTCGCCGTCGCTATCGAAGAACTTCCCCGGATTCCAGTCGAGTTCCATCGCAATATGGGCGCAGCGATTGAGATAGGCATGCACGCGGCCGCCGTGGCGAATGGCGAATGCGGGGACGCTTTCGCCCGCGCGTTCGAGCTCGAAGCGGATGCCATCACCACCATCGATGAGATCGCCGCTGCCGCACAGCGG
>JAAOZY010000454.1 GCA_012274205.1 Betaproteobacteria bacterium | reverse complement strand
TCGCCTTTCCGGCCATGCTACTTGCCGGCCTGGTGGTTATTGCCGCTGCGCTGCTGGGCCTGATGGTCCTGCTCGCCTACCCCAATCTGCCTTCGCTCGATGTACTCACCGATTACCGCCCCAAGGTGCCGCTGCGGGTGTACAGCGCCGAGGGCATCCTGATCGGCGAGTTCGGCGAGGAACGCCGCGCCATCGTCGCCATCGGCGATGTGCCCACAATCATGAAGCAGGCCATCCTGGCGGCCGAAGACGAGCGCTTCTATCAGCATATCGGCGTCGACTACCAGGGTGTCATCAGGGCGGCCTACTCCAACCTGACCTCCGGCGGCAGGCGTCAGGGAGCATCCACCATCACCATGCAGGTGGCAAGGAATTTTTTCCTGTCCAAGGAAAAAACGCTGACGCGCAAACTGTACGAAGCGCTGCTTGCCCTCAAGATCGAGGCGAGCCTGTCCAAGGATGAGATCCTGCAGCTTTACATCAACCAGATCTACCTCGGCCAGCGCGCCTACGGCTTCGCCGCCGCGGCCCAGATCTACTACGGCAAGGCGCTCAAAGACGTGAGCGTGCCCGAGGCGGCGATGCTCGCCGGCCTGCCCAAGGCGCCGTCCAGCTTCAATCCGGTGGTCAATCCGAAACGCGCCAAGCAGCGCCAGCTGTATGTGCTGCGGCGCATGCATGACCTGGGGGACATCACCGAGGCGCAGTTCGCCGACGCGCAGAAGACGCCGGTCGTGGTCAAGCACCAGGCGGACGAATTCGCGCTGCACGCCGAGTACGTGGCTGAAATGGTGCGGCAAATGCTGTTCGAGCGCTTCGGCGACGAGGTCTACAGCAAGGGCTATCGCATCTACACCACCATCACCAAGGCGGACCAGGAAGAAGCCTATGCGGCGCTGCGCCGCGGCGTGCTGGACTACGACAAGCGCCACGGTTATCGCGGCCCGGAGGGCTATATCGAACTGCCGGACGGCCAGCCGGACGAGGCCATCGAGGAGGCGCTGGCGGAGGAATCCGACAATGACGACCTGCTTCCGGCGGTAGTGCTCGAGTCCGGGCCGAAGCAGGTGCGCGCCTACCTGCGCGGCGGGGAGGTGGCGACCATCAGCGGGGAGGGGCTCAGATTCGCGCAGCGCATGCTCGACGAAAAAGCGGCTCCGAACAAGCGCATTCGCCGCGGCGCCCTGATACGCGTGCAGCAGGACGAAAAGCATAACTGGCAGATCCTGCAGCTGCCCGAGGCCGAGGCTGCGCTTATTGCCGTGAGCCCGGTCGACGGCCGGGTGCGCGCGCTGGTGGGCGGATTCGACTTCGAGCACAGCAAGTTCAACCATGTCACCCAGGCCTGGCGTCAGCCCGGCTCCAGCTTCAAGCCGTTCATCTATTCGGCCGCGCTGGAGAAGGGGTTCACGCCCGCAACCATCGTCAACGATGCGCCGATCGTGATCGACGCGGCACAGACCGGCGGGCAAACCTGGGAGCCGCACAATTACGACGGCAAGTACGACGGGCCGATGCGCCTGCGCATGGGCCTGGCGAAGTCCAAGAACATGGTATCGATCCGCGTATTGCAGGCCATCGGCCCGCAATACGCGCAGGATTACATCACGCGCTTCGGCTTCGACGCGGACAAGCACCCACCCTATCTCACCATGGCGCTGGGCGCGGGCTCGGTCACCCCCTGGCAGATGGCGCGTGGCTACGCAGTGTTCGCCAATGGCGGCTACCGCGTGGAACCCTATGTGGTGCAGCGCATCGTCGACGACCGCGGCAATGTCCTCGCGCAGGCGCAACCCCCGCGCGCAGGCGACGAAAGCCTGCGCGTGATCGATCCGCGCAACGCCTTCATCATGGACAGCATGCTGCACGACGTGGTGCGCTACGGCACGGGCGCGCGCGCGATGTCGCTCGGGCGCAAGGATCTCGCCGGCAAGACCGGCACCACCAACGACCTCGTCGACGCGTGGTTCGCGGGCTACCAGCCGACCCTGGTGGCGATCGCATGGATCGGATTCGACCAGCCGCGCAAGCTCGGCAACAGCGAAACCGGCGCCGCTGCCGCGCTCCCCATATGGATGAATTACATGGGCAAGGCGCTCAAGGGCGTGGATGAGATGTTCCGGTCGGTGCCCGACGGCGTGGTCAGCGTCAAAGTCGAACCCGCTACCGGCAAAGCGTCCAGCGACGGCACGCTGAGCGAGTACTTTTACCGGGAGAACGTCCCGCCGCCAGCAAGTTCCGACGCGCCGGAAGCCGGCGCGCAGGAGCCCGACGTGAACAAGATTCAGCCGTTCTAAAGCCGGTCCGCATTGGCGCATTTGTGGCCGGGATGCCGGCGCGCGCCTTGTTGCAGCGCTCGATCTTCGGCAGCGTTTGCGCCGCCAGCCTGCTCGATCCGCTCTGTTCCAACGGCCTCGTGTTCGATTCGCACATGCTAGAATTTGCCGATGAGAGCCGTCATCTCCGCCATCTTGCTTTGCCTGCTGCTGCAGGCCTGCGGCTCCAAGGGCGCCCTATACCTGCCCGCCGATGAAAGCGGCGGGCAGCAGTCCAATAGCAACAAACAAAAGTAGGCGCCATGTTCGAGTTTCGCAACGGCTCGCTGCACGCGGAGTCGGTTCCGCTGGATGCCATCGCGCACGAATTCGGCACACCCTGCTACGTCTATTCCCGCGCTGCCCTGGAAGGCGCGATGGCGCAGTACCAGTCCGCCTGCGCCGGGCACGACGCGCTGGTTTGCTATGCGATGAAGGCGAATTCGAATCTCGCCATCCTCGACCTGTTTGCGCGCACGGGCGCGGGATTCGACATCGTCTCCGGCGGAGAGCTTGCGCGCGCCATCGCTGCAGGTGCCGATCCGCGCAAGATCATATTCTCCGGTGTGGGAAAAAGCGCGGCCGAGATGCGCTACGCGCTGCAGAGCGACATTCTGTGCTTCAACGTGGAATCGGCCGCCGAACTCACCCGGCTCGCGGCCGTCGCCGACTCGATGGGCCGGCGCGCCGCGGTCTCGATCCGCGTCAATCCCGATGTCGACGCGCGCACCCACCCGTATATTTCCACCGGCCTGAAGGAAAACAAATTCGGCATCGAGTTCGATGCCGCGCCCGAACTCTACCGCACGGCCAGCCGCATGCCGCAGCTCGAGGTCGTGGGCATGGACTGCCATATCGGCTCCAACCTGATCGAGACCGCGCCCCTGCTCGAGGCGCTGGACAAGATGCTTGGGCTGGTCGACAGCCTGGCCGGCGAGGGCATCGGGCTGCGCCATCTCGACCGGGGCGGAGGCCTGGGCATCCGTTACCGCGACGAAACGCCGCCCGACGTCGCCGCTTACCTGGGCGAGGTGTTCGCGCGCGTCGGCGCGCGCAAGCTCAAACTGGTGTTCGAGCCGGGCCGTAGCCTGGTCGGTAATGCCGGCGTGCTGCTCACGCGCATCGAATACCTCAAACCTGGCGCGGCGCGCAATTTCGCCGTGGTCGATGCGGCCATGAACAACCTGATCCGCCCGGCCTTGTACGAGGCCTGGCACGACATTGTCGCGGTCGGGGACAGCGGCGTGGCTCAGGCGGTTTACGACGTGGTCGGGCCGGTGTGCGAAAGCGGCGACTTCCTCGGCAAAGAGCGCGAACTTGCGGTGAAGGAGGGCGCATTGCTGGCGGTGATGTCGGCCGGCGCCTACGCCATGTGCATGAGTTCCAACTACAACAGCCGGCCACGTGCGGCAGAGGTCATGGTGGATGGGGAGAAAATGCAGTTGATACGCGAGCGCGAGCGCCCCGAGGGGCTTTTTGCGTTGGAGCACCTTTTGCGTTAGATTGCCCGATCTGCATACCGTCCCGGACCATCTCAGCGCACCGTATATAGCAGCGCGTTCGCCCTGCCCGAGCGAGTGCATCGATGGCCGCCAGCGGCGGGGGTGTGCGGGCGGTCCGGATGCCGACCCAACCGGTTTCGCCGACGCGGCCAAGGCTCGTCGCAGCCTAAATCCAATTCATGCATTTCGAGGCACCAGTGACCAAGCCAAAGAAACTGATACTTTTCGCAATCCTCGGCAGCGCTGCCCTCGCGGGCACCCTGCTCGCTTACCGCGGGGCCGAGATTCGCGCACAGGACGCGAAGCCGGCGAAGAGCGCGACGGCGATGCCGGTCTCGGTCGCGACGGCCGAGCAACGAACCGTGCCGGTGAAAATCCAGGCGATCGGCAACGTCGAGGCCTATTCCACCGTAGCGCTCAAGGCGCGCGTGGACGGGCAGATCGTCGAGGTCAACTTCAAGGAAGGGCAGGAGGTAAAGAAGGGAGCGGTGCTGTTCAAGATCGACCCGCGTCCCTTCGAGGCGACGCTGCGCCAGGCGCAAGCCAATCTCATGCGCGATACGGCACAGAAAGAGCAAGCGCGCTCGCAGGAACGACGCAACCAGGAGTTGCTGCAGAAGAACTTCATTTCCAAGGAGGCCTATGCCCAGATCCGCACCAATGCCGACACTGCCGAAGCCGTCGCCCTCGCGAGCACGGCCGCACTCGACAACGCCAGACTGCAGCTCGAATATTGCACCATCCGCTCGCCTATTGACGGTTTTGTCGGCAAGGTGATGCTGCAGATGGGCAACATGGTGAAGGCCAACGACACCAATCCGCTGGTGGTCATCAACCAGGTGCGGCCGATTTACGTCAATTTTGCAGTGCCCGAACAGAAACTGTCCGCGATCCGCGGCTACATGACAAAGGGTACGCTGTCGGTAGAAGCGCTGCCGCCGGACTCGACCATGGCGCCAGCGCAGGGTGCGCTGAGTTTCGTCGACAACGCTGTCGACGCCACGACCGGAACCATCAAGCTGAAGGCGGTGTTCCCGAACAGGGATAACGGGCTGTGGCCGGGCCAGTTCGTCAGCACCAGCCTCAAGCTCTACGAGCAGAAAGACGCGCTGGTCATACCCGTCCAAGCGGTGCAGACCGGGCCCAACGGCCAATATGTGTACGTGGTCAAGCCGGACATGACTGTGGAAATGCGCAAGGTCGACCTCGATCGCAACGTCGGCGCCGATGCCATCATCGCGGCGGGCCTGCGTAGCGGCGAAGAGGTCGTCATCACCGGACAGCTGCGCCTCGCCCCGGGAACCAAGGTCATGGTCGCCAAAGCGCGGGCCGACAAGTCATGAACCTGGCTGCGCTGTTCGTGCGGCGCCCGGTAATGACCGTGCTGGTGATGGCGGGCGTCCTGATCTTCGGCCTCGCGGGTTACTTCCAGCTCCCGGTCAGCACGCTGCCCAACGTCGACTTCCCCACGATCCAGGTCAGCGCGGAACTGCCCGGGGCGAGCCCCGAGACCATGGCCTCGGCCGTGGCTACGGTGCTGGAGAAGCAATTCTCGACCATCGCCGGCATCGATTCGATGACCTCGGTGAGCGGGCAGGGCACCTCGCAGGTGACGATCCAGTTCTCACTCGACCGCGACATCGACGCCGCCGCCCAGGACGTGAGCTCGGCGATCGCCGGCGCAGCGCGCCTGCTGCCCCCGGCCATGAGCACGCCGCCGTCATTCCGCAAAGTCAATCCGGCGGATTTCCCGATTTACTTCCTCGCGCTTACTTCCGACACTCTGCCGCTGTCGACGGTGGACGAGTACGCGGAAACCTTCCTCGCACAGCGCATCTCCACCATCAGCGGCGTGGCCCAGGTGATGGTGTTCGGCCAGCAAAAGTACGCGGTACGCATACAGCTTGACCCGAACGCGCTCGCCGCGCGCGGCATAGGCATCAACGAGGTACAGCAGGCGGTGGCGCAGGCCAACGTCAACCTGCCCACCGGCACGCTCTACGGCAAGGAGCGCATGTTCGCGGTGCAGGCCACCGGCCAACTGTACGATGCGGCGGCATTCCGCCCCATCATCGTCGCCTACCGCAACGGCTCGCCGGTGCGCCTGGGTGAACTCGGCCAGGTGATCGACAGCGTGCAGACCGACAAGGTCGCCGCATGGTTCAAGAACCAACGCGGCATCGTGCTTGCGATTCAGCGCCAGCCCGGCGTCAACACGATCGAGGTGGTGGATTCGATCAAGAGTCTGCTGCCCACATTCCGCGCCGAAGTGCCGGCCGGGATCGACATCAGCGTGCTCTACGACCGCTCGGTCTCCATCCGCAACTCGGTCGAAGACGTGCAATTCACGCTGCTGCTCGCGCTGGTCCTGGTGGTGATGGTGATCTTCATCTTCCTGCGCAACATTCCGGCGACGATCATCCCCAGCTTTGCCCTGCCCTTGTCTATCATTGGCACATTTTCCCTGATGTACCTGTTCGGCTACAGCCTGGACAATATCTCGCTGATGGCGCTGACGCTCTCGGTCGGCTTCGTCGTGGACGACGCGATCGTCATGCTGGAGAACATCTCGCGCCACATGGAAATGGGCAAGAGCGCGATGCAGGCGACCCTGGACGGCTCGAAGGAGGTTTCCTTCACCATCCTGTCGATGACCGTTTCGCTGATCGCCGTATTCATCCCGGTGCTGTTCATGGGCGGCATTCTCGGGCGCGTGCTGCACGAATTTGCGGTCGTCATCATGGTCGCGGTGCTGATCTCGGGTTTCGTCTCACTCACGCTCACACCGATGATGTGCAGCCGCATCCTCAAACCGCACACGCAGCAGAAGCATGGCCGGGTATTCATGCTGAGCGAACGCGCGTTCGAAGCGCTCAAGAGCGGCTACGCCGCCAGCCTGCAGTGGGTGCTGCGCCACGCACGCCTGACCATGGTGGTTTTCCTCGGCATCGTGATCGCCACAGGATTCCTGTTCGCGAAAATGCCCAAGGGCTTTTTGCCGAGCGACGACAGCGGACAGCTGTACTGTTTCACCGAGGCGCAGCAGGACATCTCGTTCGAAGCCATGGCGGCGCTGCAGCGCCAGGTGGCGGAGATCATCCGCCAGGATCCCAACGTGGAAGCGCTGATGGCGTCGATCGGCGCGACCAGCTTCAACCCGTCGCTCAACGTGGGCCGGATCACCATCGCGCTGAAGCCGCGCGCGCAGCGCAAGTCGGCCGACGAAGTACTGCGCGAGCTGCGGCCCAAGGTCGCCAACATTCTCGGAATCAAGGTTTTCCTGCAGAACGTCCCGGCGATCCGCGTCGGCGGGCAGCTCACCAAGAGCCCCTATCAGTATGTGGTCCAGAGCGCGAGCACGGAGGAACTGTATCACTGGGCGCCGCTGGTCGAGGCCCGGCTTAAGACACTGCCGACGCTGGTGGACGTGTCGAGCGATCTGCAGATCGCCCGCCCGCAGGTGACCGTGAATATCGACCGCGAAAAGGCCTCCGCGCTCGGCGTCTCGGCGCAGCAGATCGAGGCGGCGCTCGCCAATGCCTACGGCGCCCAGCAAGTGTCCACCATTTACACGGCGACTAACCAGTATTGGGTGATCCTGGAGCTCGAACCGCGCTATCAGACCGACCCTGCGGCGCTGGGTCTGCTCTATGTGCGCTCATCGACGGGAGCGCTGGTGCCGCTCAGTTCTCTGGCAAAGCTCACCTACGGCGTCGGACCGCTCGCGATCAGCCACCTCGGCCAGCTGCCCTCGGTGACCATGTCCTACGATCTGCGCGCCGGTGTATCGC